>NZ_FSRG01000004.1:600000-818771 GCF_900129975.1 Halodesulfovibrio marinisediminis DSM 17456 | reverse complement strand
ATTGTGATGATGTCGGCATTATCACCAGTTGTCACACTGAGTTTGCCAACATTTGATTCAGTTGTGATCTCAGTTGAGGTGTTACCGGCGCTTGTATCGGCTGTATAAAGGTCGAGATGCTTAACACCACCTTGAACAGTAACATTGAGTTCTGATGCAGAGTTAAATTTGAGTTGTTCAAAATCTTTTGCATTGATAACTGTGTCATCAGTTTCTGCAGTTACAGCAGCATTAATTCCATCACCTGCAGCTGTAATTACTGCTGACAACGCACCTGATTTATCTACTTCAAGGGAGTCTAAACCAGCTCCACCATCAGCAGTGGCTTTAATAGTTTTGTTAGAAACAAACTTAACGATTTCGGCTCCAGCGTTTGTCCCTAAACGAATTCCACCTTCACCAAGGTCAACGTGTACTCCATCAATTCCATCAGAATCATTAACTTCGACCACATCCATGCCTTTACCAGCATCGATGTCCTTCCAATCATTATCTAACTTAATAATGTCCCTATGGTCGGTACCTATTAATGCCTCGAAACCCTCGACAGAGTCTCCTTCTGCATACCCACCATCAATCGTGAGCTGACCATTTGATTTTTCAAATTCTATACCTACACCGCCATTATCTCCTGCATACGAAACGGTATCAAAGCCTTTACCACCTATAATGGTATCTTCACCAGCTCCCCCCATTATGGTGTCATTATCTGTCCCACCATCAAGACGGTCGTCGCCTGCCCCACCAAAAATTTTGTCGTTTCCTTTGCCGCCTCGGATATTGTTTGCTTTAGAGCTACCAGTAAGTATATCGCCCCCCTTACTGCCCACAATATTCTCGATAGAATACAATGTGTCGCCCTGAGCATCCCCGCCAGAACCTGTCCCGCCTTCAGCTACATCGGTATTCTTTAAATTCACAGTTACCGGTCGTGCTGAATTGGCATATGTCACAGTATCTGAACCTTCACCCCCCTTAAGGATATCGCCGCCGGCGCCACCATCAAGGACATCATTGCCCTTACCTCCATTGAGAGTGTCTACACCAGCAGCGCCTTCAATACGGTTGGCTTCATCATCACCGATAAGAACATCGTTAAAGGCAGAACCACGCAAGTTCTCTATTCCGCTAAAGGTATCGCCCTCTGCGTCACCAGCGTTAGGGGTATTCCCTGTTAAATCAACAGTAACACCTTTACTATTTTCATAAGAGACTAAGTCACTTTTACTGGAGTCAGTGTCCTTGTCCCCACCGTAGAAATAATCAACGCCTTCACCACCCATAAAAGTGTCGTGCCCATCGCCACCGTACAGGGTGTTTTTACCACCGTTTCCAGAAATAACATCATTACCGCCATTGCCAGTAATGATGTCATCATAGTCGGTGCCATGAAGTTCATCACGTTTCGATGTACCGGTAATTTTGAACCGTATTGATCCATTTTCCGTATATTCACTCTCTACAAGAGTCTTAGCATCAACGGTAAAATTAACATCATGATAGTTTGTCGCTGCATTGCTGGAACCTGCTACATAATCTTCAAAGTCATATTGACCTTCACCTGGCAAATCGCCGCCTTCAACATAATATTTATTATTGCTGACTTGTCCTCTGTGATTACTTCCCGCCTTAACGGTCGAACTAATCCATTCGCCTGATGCTGGATCAAAATATTTTAAAACATTATCAGAACCTACGGAAATTTTTGAATCAGTATTTAAAAACTTTGCACCTTGAGGCACAACAAAAAAATCTACGTCTACAAAAGGCTTCGTAATAACAAATTTTGCAACGCCACCTTCATCATTCACACTTCGGTGTGCATCACTCCATGCTATATGAGAAGAAGTAGTTCCGTCTTCGTAGGTAACGGTATACCCGACAGCGTTATGCCAACCAGCACGATTAGAGGCACCGGAATCACTTCCGTATGTTAGCGTGTACTCAACCGGATCAAAGGAGCCTTCTACGTCGATTACAATTTCTTTTTCGGTTACACCATGCCCATCTGATGCGGTAATAATAAAACGATCTTCGCCGGTTTTCTCAGGATAGGAAAGAGTTCCATCTTCATTTTTGACTGGATTATATAAGTCCTGCGTATCAGAATCGTTGTTATCTAGTTGGTAATCCCATTTGCCATTTTCTGTGTTGTAATGAAGTGTTCCGTACTTACCTTCAACTGAAAGTGTTGTTTTACCATCAGCGGTTGTGAGCACATTGTCACGACCTAAGTCATCTGCACCTACCTCTTTAACAGACACAGAATACGTGAGATCTTTACCAACGGTGCCTAACTCACCATTACCATGATCAGCATTATCAACATCGACAAATTTAAGCGTACCCGAAGCAGTAGTTTCAGTACCAACTTCTTGTGAGTTATTTACAAAGTCAGGATCAGCATCAAAACCATGCTCAACGACTTTAGCAGTTATAACTTCACTTCCCAAATGATCCTCAACTCCTGATGCTGTATCAACCGTAGCAACTGAAACATCTGGACGATCATTCGTGCCATGTACATCAATCACTAATTCAGATTCAGTAGAAGCAGTCCCATCAGAGGCACTGTATTTGAAAGTATCATGAAGCGGAACACTCTCTTTGCTCAACCCCTGAACATCAGTGTTAAGATGATCAAGAGTATATGTCCAAGAACCATTTTCAGCTATGACAAGAGTGCCATACTCTCCTTGGTATGTTCCAGGATCAGCCACCGTGAGAGCTTCAACATCCAGATCTGAATCGTTGTCGAGAACATTACCGGAAGCAGTTGGGACATCCACACGATCAGCACTTACATCATGATATTCTTCTGCATAAACATTACCTTCATCAGCAACAACTGTTGGAGCATCGTTGGTACCTTTAATTGTTACCGTCAACGTCGCAGTTGCTTCAGTTAGACCATCAGAAACAGTATAAACAACTGAATCAGTACGACTTTCTCCATCATCTAACTCAACAATCGTCGGATTCTGATTGTTCAAAGTGTAGGTCCATGAACCATCAGGATTAAGAGTAAATGTTCCATACTGAGCATTGAAGGTATCAGCTTTAACAGTAAGCTTATCGCCGTCAGAATCAGTATCATTATCCAGAACGTTTCCAGAAATGGAAGGAGGAGCTACACCGTCTAAAACATCTGCGAGTTCCAGTGCAGTTACGCTACTGCTATCATCACCAGCAACTACTGGAGTATTTTCAGGTGCATTATCAGCAGAAGAAGAAAGAGAGGAAAAATCAGACGAGATAGAGTCATCGTAGGCATGACTGATTTCCTGGTTTTCAATACCGCCGAGAACAGAATCAAAACCAGAAATTCTTGATGAACCAGAACCTTGTGGCGCTGATGCACTCCCCCCCGCTGCGGTATCAATAAAACCATCTTCCCCAATGGCTTCCATAATAGCATCTGCAGGCAAGACAGTACCGTCATCAAGAACCACTTCAACCGGTTCACTCTCATTAGCAAAACCAACAAGCTTGAGAACTGCCTGATCTTCAAATGTTAAAACAAGATCCTCGCCGTCTGCTGCAGCTTGAACTGAGTCGAGATCAAAATCGAAAGAAATGTCTAATTCTGAACCAACAGAAACCTCCCGCACTTCGCCAGCGGTAGGCTTTTTCACCACTTGAATATTCTCATTATTCTCTACTTGTGCAACCATAATTCCCCCCCTATGGGAAATTCAAATGAGATCAAAGCTTCCCCGAACCCCAATCTCAAGGATATGTTAAAAAACAGTTATCAACATGTTATCTTTAGAAATATATTGAATGAAGTTCTTTAAGAACATTAGATTATCTATTTTTCAATAGTTTTTTTCTCAAGCATTTCAAAAAACTATACACAAAAACAGATCCTCCTTCTAATTATCATTTCTTTTCACTGTATTATATTTTTTTCACCCTAATAATATTATACAAATAACAAACGTAAAATTTTGTAAAAAAATAGTCAGACATGAAAGAAACAGCCATCATGATTTTCTTTCAATCACACAAAAAAAGCGGAGGAACTAAGTTCCTCCGCTTCACTGTAATCAATAAGAAATCGTATTACTTGCTTGATCGGCAGTCACTACACACACCGTATAGGTACATTCTGTGACTGGTCAGAACAAAACCATGCTTGGCAGCCAGTTCGTCCTGCAAACGTTCTATCTGGTCGTCTATTACTTCCAGATTCTTTCCGCAGCGCTCACAAATCAAATGATCATGATGCTTACTGCCGTAACTTTGCTCGTATCGAGCTACTCCATCGCCAAAATGAACTTCTTTAGCGATACCAGAGTCACAAAGCAGCTTCATTGTTCTGTACACGGTTGCCTGACCAACAGATGGATCAGCCTTTTTAACACGTTCGTACAATTCTTCTGTAGTTAAGTGTCCTTCATCTTTTAAAAACACTTCTACAATCAGCATGCGTTGCGGAGTAACCTTCAGGTTGTTCTTCGCAATATAGTCTGCAAAGACTTGAATTGGCTCTTTCATACGTCCTCGGCTTGTGTTTCACAAATGTTACCGGACAATATACTTACTCAACACAAATCGCAAGCAAGCGTACTCTAACCTGCAATAGGCTATAAAATCTCACTAAGATTCCAGCCATTGGCTTGAGCAGCTTCACGCACACCGTTTCCGCCCAGGACACAAACTCTGCCAGACTCCGCCGCAGCATGAAGAACCTCTGCGAAAGAATGGAAATGATCAAGAGTTGTTGAAAGAATTTCATCACGCATCTGCTGACGAATTGCCTCAGTATCACCGAGCATCTTACGAGTTACTGCGGCAGCACCTTTTGCATCCGGAAGCATATGCATATCAAGGTCACCAATTGCGCCAATGATTGCTTTTTCCAACTCTGCTTTACCGAGCTTGAGATTCTGCAAGTATGCAGCAGAGCCATCAAACGCTTTCAGAGTATTTTCAAGGTTCGGATCACGATAGGACACCTGTGCAAGAACACCAGTACTGCGGTCAAACGCAGCAAAAGCACCATATGCACCACCCTGTACTCGCACCTGATCCCAAAGCCAGCCCATACGCAAATGCTTAAAGATAACATTGGCAGAGCCATGATATTTATAACCTAATGCGTAAAGATCAGCACCCTTACCCACATAGTTAACCTGTGCAGGAATGAGAAATGCTTCATTTGTAGTAACAAATTCCGGTTGCCATAACGCAGACTCTGCCGGACGTTCAGGAAGCGCTTCAATAAAGCCTTTTACAAGACCATCAACTGCTGCAAGACCGCTTGCTTCGGCAGTAACAGAAACAATTGTCTTTGGCTTTTTGAGAATTGCAGCGCGAACTTGTTCCAAGTCAGCAAGCACAGCTTCCCAGTCAGCGGAAACTTTATCTGCCAAGGTACGCAGGAAGCCAAGGTAGCTAATGCCACCAGTCTGCTCAGAAACCCAGCCAGCCACGTCAAAGCAACTGCGAAGATGGGACATCACAATCACATGACCGGATGGAACAATGTCCTGCTCAACTCGCGCCTTTTCTTCCAGCACAATAGAACGGAAGCGTTCTTTGTTATCAAGTTTGGTATCCAGAACAATTGTCTGCAACAGATCAAAAAGATCGGACACCTTATCTACAGTAGATTTACCCTGAACAACAAGCTTTGCAAGTGGATCGCGCTCACCAAGTGTGGTTGCTGTCATCATATCAGCACTAATTCCACCCGTTTTTGCCGCAATACGCATGCCGAGCTCTACGAAATTAAGCCTATCAGTTCCAACCTCAGTCAAACATCTGCCCAAAAGCGGTACATACGGGAGTAATGAGCCATCCAGCCCTGCAATATCAAATATTGCGGAAGCATATACAACACCGTTTGTATCTAACTCATGAGTATATACTTTCACATCAGAACGAGCTGCTTCTTCCTGAGGAATAATTTTGTTCTCTTTAGGAATATCCTCAAGGGTAAGACGCGGAATGCTTGCTACAGCGTCTTCACTATCCGGAGTCTGCTGCATTTTACGAAGTAAAGCGGTGTTGTCTACAACAGCAACAATATCTTCTTCATTCATTCCTTCACGGATTTCTGCAAGCTTATTTTCTACACGTTTTTTGCGCTCTTCCTGCAAATCTTCATCTGGAACAAGCAGTACAGTTGTTCTGTGATTGTTGCCTACAAGGAACGCACTAATTAAGTCTTCAAAAAGACGATCGCCGTTCGTAAGACGTTCTTTAATAAAGTTAAGAGGGTCTTCAAATGCAACGAGCGCCAGCGGGTCTGCATCGTACAACCAAGTTGTCAATGAACGAACCATTACAGACAAGCCCACAGGGAAGCGGCCGGAGTTGTTTTCACGAAGGCCGAATTCAATACTGTTTACTGCTGCTTCGATATATTCTTTATCAATTCCGTTGGTAACAAGACCGTTAAGTGTATCAAAAATCAGAGCTTCAACAACGTCTGCATTCTCAGATTTGATACCGGAAAGACCAGTGGAGAAATACATCTGGCGCAACTCATTTTCGAGGCCAATACCGGCAATATCCTCACCCAGACCTGACTCTATAAGCGCCTTTCGCAATGGTGACGCAGGCATGCCGACAAGAATCTGCTCAAGCATCTGGAACGCAAGGTTCAACTCAGCATCGGCAGTTTCAGGCAACAGCCAGTTCACAGTAAACATCGCACGTCCCTGATGTTCACTGGTTGCGGGGCCTGCGGCATACCCTTCCAGCAATGCAATCGGACGTTCAAATTCTTCCTGAAGCGGAACATGAGAATCTACTTCCAAAGCATCAAATCGCTCCAGTGTACATGAAAGTTTTTCAAGACGCTTTGCTTCATCATCATCGCCCCAGAAGAAGAAACGGGCATTAGAAGGGTGATAATAGGTTTCGTGGAACTTTTTAAACTGCTCATAGGTAAGCTGAGGAATAACATCAGGATTGCCACCGGAATCCAGACCATACGTATTATCCGGGAACAATGACTGCTGAGAACGCTCATGCAGCACACTGTCAGGAGAGCTGTAAACACCGCGCATCTCGTTATATACAACACCACGGTATGCTAATGGATCTTCAGTTTTATCCACATGGTAATGCCAGCCTTCCTGCTGATAAATTTGTTCAGTAATCAGCGGAAAAAATGCTGCATCAAGGTACACATCAATTAAGTTATAAAAATCCTGAAGGTTAGTAGAAGCCACAGGATAGCAAGTCTTATCCGGATAAGTAAACGCATTCAAAAATGTCTGTAATGACCCTTTAAGTAATTCTACAAAAGGTTCTTTTACAGGAAACTTCTCTGACCCGCACAATACTGAATGCTCAAGAATATGCGCAACACCGGTTGAATCTGAAGGTGGAGTCCTGAAGGATACGCCAAACACCTTGTTCTCATCGGCATTATTCATGGACAGCACCTGCGCACCAGTTTTGCTGTGTTTCCACAGACGGGCAGTGGTTGCCAACTCCTCAACGCGCTGTTCATCAACAAGTTCAAAGCCGAACTGTTCTGTCATTGTCTTCCTCCGGAATATCCTTTTTTCTCTCTCGTCTCTGCCTGCCTGCAGAGAACAATGCTCTTAATGATACAATAAGATATAGGCAGGCTTGCCTGCCGTCTATATATTTTGTCTTTGAATCTCTATTTGTATCGAACCACAAACCAATAAGCCGATGCAGTGTTGCACCGGCTTATTGTATTACTTTTTTATAACAGCATAATACCGCACAAAGCTCACCCTTCGCACTGTATCTGCTAGAAATAATTAGCACGCAACTTCATTTGTCAATGGATCTGTTTCCACGGCCTTGACTACACGATTACGTCCATCCCGCTTTGCCCGATACAAAGCATTATCAGCACTTTCGTATAACTCGTTAAAAACCTGCGGAAGAAACTCTTCTGTTGAAGAAACACCAAGGGAAATCTTAACGCCTATTTTTTCCCCACCCGGCAAATCAATGGGGGTTTTCTCTACTCGTTCCCGAATTCGTTCAGCAAGAACCATTGCCCCATCAGTTGTTGAATTAGGTAGCAACAACGCAAACTCTTCACCACCTACACGAGCGACAACATCAGCCTTCCGTGCTGTGTTTTGCATAATCTTAGCAACCTGCTGCAAGACAATATCACCTACAGAATGTCCATACCGATCATTCACATATTTAAAATGATCAATATCTGCCATAACCAGCGCTATATCCTGACCAGCACGCTCGAACATAGCAAATTCCTGATCCGCGCGTGTAAGCAGATATCTACTGTTATACAGAGAAGTTAGCGGATCAAGCAGACTCATTCTGGCAAAATATTCTTCACTCTTGCTGATCCACAGCGCGAAACAGACCATAACAAGAATACTGCCAACTGTTATATAAGAATACAACGTAACTTCGTACAACGGATCAGTGGCTGTCAGTTGCAAAACATGAGTGATACCTAACCAGCCCAGCGGAGCACAAACTCCAAGAAAAAAAGCCTGCACAGCCCGCTGGAAACGGCTTTGCTCACTAATGCAAAATAAATTCTGGATAATGCGCAGCATCTGTCACTCCTCAGAAGCAGCTAACCGGCCTGCGCTCCCCCATTAGGTGGCAGGTACGCTCTCGCAAGAGAATGCAAGTTGTCGTAATCAATACGCGAAGCAATTCCTATGCATAGTTCTGTAGACATGGCACATTTAAACTGCATGTCTTTAAGCAGCGCTTCTTTATGTTTCTTCAACCATTTTCGGACAAAAGGAACATCAAAACCATCAATCACCATTGAGAGGGCATCTCTAAAATATGCAGAAGAGATAAGTGGCAATAAGCTTTGGCAAGCATCCTTCCCCTGATGCCTCGCGTAAAAAACATAAAAAAGCAAAGCCACTATCAGCTTATCATCTGGAATCCGATGGCCGACATCAAAGAACTTCTCCCGTCCTTTGTACTTATCCGGCATCAAACGCAACAACTCCTGCGCAAAGCGGATAGCTTTATCTCCCGCAACAGGCGGCTGAGGAAAATCTGCATACAATTTCGCAATACTTCTATGCGGATTCTCAGCAGTAGCAACATCCAATATCGCAACCCGCATGCAGTCGAACTTACGCTCCATACAACTGAGCATTGTTTGTGATTTAACCTGCGCCATTCTGCGAATTGTTTCTTCTGAAAAATCACCGAATCCTATTTGCAACAGGTAGCGAATATACTCTTCAGAAGTGTACTGCGCTTCTTCATGGATCGGTTTAAAATTTCGCTTATTCCCTACCAGCTTCTTTAAAGACAGCCAGTACGCTGCAACACCTTCCACAGGCATTTCCAGCAAATCAAAATCACGTTTTATCTCCGCCATACACTACACCTTTCACTGTAACAATAGAGACGTCCAGCCCACCATAATTACAGTGATACCGTAGCAGTATAGTAAACGCAACAGATGAAATCAGCGGAGAAAGTATTTCTCATGCATACACTAGGAAATGCATAAGCACACATGCATAGAAAGAAATTTTAGTATGACAATGGTGCTACACCTAGATTAGCCATTGGCTGCCTGAAGATTTTCAACCATTGTGGAGAAAAAATCATCTGCATGCGATGTACAATCAAGCCCACATAACCCGCGGACAACAGAGGCCAACAGATGTAAGTCCAGTGCGACATCAAACAGCCCGTTATCAATGCGACACTGATCTTTTTCAACTCGCATCTTATAGACTCTTTGATCTTTATTGACTCCGTCAGAGACAACAACGGAATAGATTTGATCTTTGGTATCAGTGAGATAGAGACGCTGTTTTGTGATGGTTCCAGCCTCTTGATCATGGTACGAATTTTCAGAGCACAGCACCCCTGTAAACTCCATATCTGCACCTATGTCATTTGGCAGCATGAACACCCTCATACCATTGGATTCCGAAAACATAGTCATCCCTAACCTCCTTAGGTGGGTAACGTTAGCTGTTCCGGCCCTCTCGGTTTTTTAGGTTTTGTTTCTACCGGTTCCGGCTCCGGTTCCGGCTCAACAACCTGCTGTTCGACTTTTTCGAACAGCACACCGCCCCCCTGAGCTTGCCAAAAAGCTTCAAGATCAACACGAGAGACTCTGTAGCCGCGTCCAAGTTTTGCTGCTTGAAGACTACCGTCTTTGATCGCTCTACGAATGGTTTCTTTATGACAACTGAGTAATTCTGCTGCCTCACCAAGTGTATATGTATGCTTTATGCCAATACTCAATGTTAATACCAAAATGTGATTACAAGACGACGCAAAACAGTTCTGCCTTTCAGAACACCTTGCAGTCGATTTTTAGTGAATTGGTGTCAATATTATCACTTTCAATCAACTGGTGTCAACTTTACGCACATTTGGAACACTCTACATTATCTGCTTCAGTTTTGAAATACTGTCATAACATAATATCATTCTTATTTGCATAATGACTATTTTCAGTCAAAGAAAGGTCATTCCGGCTACTCCAGTATAAAGAAACAACACTCAGAACCGCCCCCAACACTTTGACACTCAATCTTACGCAACACTTTTGAAACCATTTCATCGCTTGCGGTACGCAAATCCTGTCTAACACGAACTCCCGTATCTACAAGCCACAACGAATCTTTTTCTGCCCCTACTAGCAACTCAGTATCTGAACACCGTTCAAAAAAAGCGTGTTGAGATGCATACCCTAAAACAGCTGCAAAGGCTTGATTGCACCAATCAATAGTATTGTTTCTACAAACTGAAAACATGGCAACGGGCAGCTGACTGAGTAATGCCTCATAACACGCTGCCTGCTCTTTGCTTTGTTTAATTTCAGCAGCCCGACGCATTACAATGCTCAAATTTACCCGCAGCTCTTCAAGACTGACCGGCTTCTTAATCAAAGCAAACGCGTCACTGTCGACGAGTTCTTGTAGTTGTTCTACTGCTGTACCGCATGTAATGAAAATGACCGGCAATGCGTACGAAGAATACATCTCTTTTGCGGCATGTACCCCAGACGTACCATCCTCAAGGTATATATCCATCAAAACTAAATCTGGATTTTTATTCCGTGCCAACTCTATTGCTTCATCTTCTGAACGGGCAACTCCAACGATACTGTGCCCTTCACTCTCCAACATTGTTTTATGTAAAGTTGCGCTCACGGCATCATCTTCTACAATAAGCACCTGTAGATTACACATAACAATAGAACTCCGTCAGTAATGCTACTTGCCCAAACACAGCATTACCTAACCTTTTTGCTTGTTACAGTCTCAAGCTTTTTTTTGAAAAGAACGTTCTGCCCAGCTGCACTGGTAAGCAGATTTTTTTATTTTATTCAATATGTTATTATCTAAAAAACCCATTTCAGAACATAAAAAAGCCCCGAAAATTATCGGGGCTGAATATCCAATTAACTGCTGCAACACTGATACAACTAGCTCAGCAATCACTTCTTGGGACTACTGTTCACACGGTGTAGCATGGTTAGGAGGACCGAAGCCTTCACCGGGAGTATAGCTATTGCGCAGACAGCGGGACAAATACACCTGTGCTTTTTTCACGGAAGTTTTTAAATCAAACCCGTGTGCAAGGAATGTTGCAATGGCTGCTGACAACGTACATCCGGTACCATGCGTGTTTTTCGTATCCACACGAGCATGATGCAACCCTAGCGGCTCTTCACCTGAGAGCCCAAGCCAGTCTATAAGATCTGGATTTGCTTCATCAAAATGCCCACCCTTGAGCAATACAGCCTGCGGGCCTAATGCAAGAATACGCTTAATGGCCGTTGCAGCATCTTCTTTTGATTCAATCTTCATTCCAGCAAGCAATTCTGCTTCCGGTTTATTCGGCGTCACAACAGTAGCCAATGGAAGTATCCGTTCTACCAAAGCGTCTACTGCATCCTGCTGCAACAGTGCATGACCACTTGTGCTCACAGAAACGGGATCAATGACCAGCGGAAAACTTTGCTCCTTAAGCACATCCGCCACACCGGTAATAATCGGCGCAGAGAATAGCATTCCTGTCTTTGCTGCTGCAATCGGAAAACCGTCCAAAACAGTAGTAAGCTGCTGAACCACAAAATCCGCATCCGGTGCATGAATCCCTGTCACGCCAAGTCCATTTTGCGCAGTAAGAGCTGTAATAACACTGGTGCCGAACCCGCCAAGCACGGCCATAGTTTTCAAATCTGCCTGAATGCCAGCACCACCGCCTGAATCGGAACCGGCAATGGTAAGCACGCATGGATGTTTTTGCATTTTATGATCTCCTAACAACTATTCTTTTTGCCTACGACAGTCGGAAAAATAACGCATAGCAATATCGCAATCAGTTCTCGTTTTTTTCAAGAACGTCACTAAGACAAAATGGGGGGGCTTCCCCTGCTCCCGTCCTAACATCCTATTAGGATTTATCAAAACTACAGACAACCATTTGTCAAACTAATCATCCCTGCCGGTTATCAGAAGTAAGGAAGCTGCGCCTCTCCTAAGCCGTGTCTGAATCTGTCAGTCAAAGGCAACAAAAAACCCTGCCACGTTCGCGGCAGGGCTTAACTTTTTTAAACAACGGCGTCCATGAGCAGGTTATCACGGTGAATAGCTTCCGTGTAACAACGAGCTCCCATTATATCCTCCAGTTCATCACTATGTTTGCGCATAACCTTTTTCAGGTCACCGGAGGCATAGTTTGTCAGTCCCATTCCTATGACTACATCATTTTCTGAAACAACGCGGACAAGGGCACCTTGACCGAACACTCCATCTACACGGACAATGCCTGCCGGAAGCAAGCTTTTACCGCGTTCAACAAGCGCTCTTTCAGCACCTGCATCGACGACAATAGAACCTTCCGGATCAGAATGATATGCAAGCCAGTACTTACGACTTGAAACTTTTTTTCTGTCAGGACGAACCCACGTACCCATTTTTTCACCGGAAAATGCACGGACAATTGCGTCCTTTTCCAAACCGGAAAGAATAAGAGTCGGTACGCCAAGCTGTGCAGCACGTCCTGCAGCAGTAAGCTTTGAAAGCATACCACCTGTACCCACGGTAGTTTTACCGCCGCACATTGCCACAAGATCAAGAGACTGAATATCTTCGACTACTTCGATAGGCTTCGCGTCAGGATCACCATCTGGGTTTGAAGTATACACACCCTTTGCAGAAGTCAGGTTGATGTATAAATCCGCGTTCACCACGTTTAAAAGCAAAGAAGCAAGGTTGTCGTTATCCGTAAATGCAAGCTCTGCCGTAGCAACAGTATCGTTTGCGTTTACGATCGGGATAGCACGCCACCCAAGCAGGGACGCAAAAGTGTTTCGTGCATTGAGCAAACGGTGACGATCTTTAAGGTCATCACGAGTTAGCAGTACCTGTGCAGACATTTTGCCGTTAGCGGTAAACTCTTCATTATAAAAATGCATGAGTCGTCCCTGACCAACAGCTGCGGCAGCCTGCTTATCCGGCACGCCTTTAATCTCACAACATGTTTTTAATACTGTTCTGCCCGCTGCAACTGCACCGGAGGAAACCAGAACTACCTGAGTTCCACGGTCATGCAACTGTGCAAGCTGATGTGTAAGATTTTTAATAACAGTAAGGTCTACCCCCAAACCGGAAGTAAGAACAGCGCTACCGACTTTAACAACAACACACTTAGCCTGGTTCAGAACCTGCTCGCGCTCCAGTTCCCAATCCATGATTCACCTGCTATTTATTCTTCAGTCACCCATACAACTTCTACATCAGAGAAGTCTTCATCATCGTCTTCTTCGTCCTCAAGTTCCCATGTTCGTGCGGTGTTAACCGGTGCACTCATGTCAAGAGTATCGCGAAGCTTCCACATCTCTTCTACAACTTCTTCTACACCAACGTCGTTGAGTGCAGACATGAAGTAGATGGTTCGTCCATCTTCAGTAGCTTTTTGCTTAAGATGCTCCACAATCTCCTCATCAGCAAGGTCAATTTTGTTAATAACCTGAATCTGAAGACGATCACCAAGCACTTCGTTAAACTTGCAGAGTTCTTCGTTAATAAGATCAAAGCCAGACCATGGATCTTCAAGGTCTACGTCTTCAATGCTAAGGATATGAACGAGAAAACGGGTTCGTTCAACGTGTTTAAGAAAACGATGGCCAAGTCCCTGACCTTCATGAGCACCCTCAATCAGCCCCGGAATATCGGCAATAACCATACGCTGGTCAGTATCATACTCGTTAATCATTACACCAAGGTTCGGCGTAAGGGTTGTAAATGCATAGTTTGCAATTTTAGGACGAGCTGCAGATACTTTAGAAATAAAGGTAGATTTACCAGCGTTTGGAAGACCAAGCAGGCCAGCATCAGCAAGAATTTTAAGCTCAAGGCGAACCTTGATTGACTCACCCTCTTCACCCGGCTGAGCAAAGCGTGGAGTACGCATTGTTGCTGATTTAAAAAATTCGTTACCGTGACCACCACGTCCACCGCGACAAAGGAGAATTTCCTGATCCGGTTCAGAAAGGTCAGCCACGAGTTCTTCTACACCATCTTCCCGAATAGCATAGAGAAGTGTACCAACAGGCAGATCAAGGATAAGGTCTTTACCCTTACGGCCAAACATCTGGCTACCACCACCAGAATGACCGCCTTCTGCCGCGTAGTTACGCTTTAAACGGAAGTCGTACAGAGAAAGCAGCTTGGAAGAACCGCGCACATACACGTTACCGCCGTCACCGCCGTCACCACCGTCAGGGCCGCCTTTCGGGATAAATTTTTCTCTGCGAAAAGATACGCAGCCGTTGCCGCCCTTGCCGGCACGAATATTGATGATTGCTTCATCTACAAAACGCATAATTAGTTGCCTTTCTTATGGTTAAATTTTTGCGAAATTGTATCGCATGTGCCCGCGTGCGTACAGGGTGAGATATTGTATAACGGGTACGGATTCATTGCCCGTAGCAAAACCGCTCTATACACAAAAAAAGGCGGAAGCGCATTGCGACTTCCGCCTGACAGGTCACTATAAAAGTGGATTACTCAGCAGCAAATGGAACAATGCTTACACGAGTTTTCACAGCTTTTTTGCGCATGTACTTTTCGTACTTAACTACGCCGTCAACCTTTGCGAACAGGGTAAAGTCTCTACCCATGCCTACGTTTTCACCAGGGAAAACTTTGGTGCCGAGCTGACGAACAAGGATGTTGCCAGCAAGAACATTCTGACCACCGTAGCATTTAACGCCACGTCGTTGGCCGTTTGAGTCGCGGCCGTTTCTGGAACTACCACCAGCTTTCTTATGTGCCATGATTTACACTCCTTTCAAAAATTTACTAGGCTTCGATGCCTTTGATTTTAAGAGCAGTGTATGCCTGACGGTGACCCTGCTTTTTACGGGAGTCGTGGCGACGACGTTTTTTGAAGATAATAACCTTCTTGCCGCGGCCATGCTCGAGCACTTCAGCGGTTACTTTAGCGCCTTCAACGTAAGGAGCGCCTACGGAAAGCTCAGAACCACCAACCAAAAGAACTTTATCGAGAACAATTTCGCTACCAGCTTCTGCTTCGAGCTTCTCAACAAAAATTTTTCCGCCTTCTTCAACACGGAACTGCTTACCGCCAGTTTCGACGATTGCGTACATAATATTTATCCTCCAAAGAAAGAAAGGTAGACTATACCTCTTTCCAAGGAAAGGGTGTCAACCTGGTTTGCTTTTTTTAAGAGCAATGTCAAAAGGGAAGCAATGCCCTATCATGCGGCTTCGCAATTGACAAGTATCTATTTACACTTTTTCCTCGCTTCGACCAATAAAAAAGCAGTGTCCTCCCTGTAGAATACACTGTCAGGGACACAGCGCGAAGGCCACACAATTTCCTATTTGAAAAGTATCATTGCCGCTAAGAAAATTTATAACTGACAGGAAGATACGGTTCTAGTAGTCACTAACTGAGTGTGTCTCATCTCGTGTCCGGAGAGAAGTACCGCACCAAGGCCCTCCCCCAAGGCTTTTCTCTCCGGACCCTGCAATAACTAAGGATTATTCCTTATTTCAATATTTAATAGCCCTGATTATATCAGGGCTATTTTTTTACCTACACTTTCATCCAAACAAAACATAATCAAAAAACTACCTCACACAACCAGTCACACCTCAAACACTCTTCCTTTTCCTTCCGCACTGCTTGTATCCACGTTACTCATTGTTACCTTGCAAGTGCAAAACTAACGAATGAAACCAACCAAGCGCTCACATTTTTTAACAATTTAAAATAGTAAAACAGAAAAAGCCCTCTCCCTAATGTAAGCGAGACTCCATGCCACACTTTTTTAGAACCTGTTACATCAAAACAAATCACGCCTCAAAAAAAATGACACATAAATAAACACTGCTCCCCACCCTCATTCTTTAAAAATGAGAACACAAAAATCTAGAAGCTATTCTCAGCAAGGCATTCAATTACTCTTGCATGTCCTTAAGCCAACACACTTCTCTAAGACTCATTCGTAGTTAGAAAAATAAAAAATTATCTCCCAGCATAAATTTTCATCTCCACCTTGGAGTAATACTTTTTTGCGCCCCCCCCAAAAAGCACGCAAACCAATAAGCCAGCCACTCACATTTATCAAACGGCACTATTAGAAATAATAATGACGCATTGCTTTTACAATGTGTCTCATTGATACACTCTTCAAGAAACCGCTTCCAAAACGTGAAACAATTCGTAACACAGTTTTCATTTTTCAAAACAAATATACGCTTTCTTTTCAGATAAATAGACAAAACCAAGCGATTCACAATGAAAATAGATGTTGTTTACCGCTTGCATCTTGAAAAAAATATCCGTATCTAACACTCACGTTATTGAGGTGAATCACTATTTGTTCCATACAGGCAAATAATGACCCAACGGCGGGCAGCTAACTCCACTTGGCTTCCTTCCCCGTTTCATCCCAATAATAAAAATTTGTGAGACCTGTGCTCTTAGTGGCCTTAGTATAAGATGAGATACGATAACAATTTTTTACTAGGCATATCCGTTTTTTCTCCACTTTACGGATAACCGCACACTAAAAACACCCGTCTAACATTTAAGCCCGCTTTCGTGGCAGAAAGCGGGCTCTTTTTTGTCTTTAAGATACCGTGCAGCAAATACAGTCTCTAATTCCAAGTCATTGTTCAACCCTACCGACCTCCAAAAAAAGACCTCATATGCTGCGCAACACCATGCTGCGTTACCAATCTCCACCTAAGCTTTTTTCATAGTTATTCAATCTAGTTTCATTTAAAGCATTTTTGTTCCACCTCCTGATCCCCCTCGCACTCTCAATACATCTAAACCAACTGTACAACACAAGCAGGGGACCTATATGACATGTAAGCTTTGGGTAAAATAAAATCTGTTGCGAATGCATGACGCAGCACGTAAAAACAATACCCAACCGATCACGACGAATAAGGAACAAATTTTATGAAAGGCATTATCCTCGCTGGCGGCTCCGGCACACGACTCTACCCGATAACACGTGGAGTCTGTAAACAACTGCTGCCAGTCTATGACAAGCCGATGATATATTATCCGCTTTCAACGCTTATGCTCGCAGGCATTCGCGAAATTTGTATCATCTCCACACCGGAAGACCTTCCACGTTTCAAGGGAATGTTCGGAGACGGGTCACAACTCGGTTTGAAACTTGAGTACATCGAGCAGCCGAAACCTGAAGGGCTGGCACAGGCGTTCATTCTTGCCGAAGAATTCATCGGCGACTCTCCTGTCAGCCTCATTCTTGGAGACAACCTTTTCTACAGCGATGGTCTTATTGAATTACTGGAACGTTGTGCATCCATCACACACGGCGGAGTCGTATTCGGGTACCACGTACAAGATCCGGAACGGTATGGCGTTGTGGAATTTGATGAAGACTTCAATGCATTAAGCGTTGAAGAAAAACCGGAAAATCCTCGTTCTTCCTACGCAGTCACCGGACTATACTTCTTTGACAACCGCGTTGTGGAATTTGCCAAAAATATTAAGCCGTCACCACGCGGCGAGCTTGAGATTACCGATATTGTAGATATATACCTGCAGGAAGGAAGTCTTAAGGTCGAGGTGCTTGGACGCGGCATGGCCTGGCTGGATACAGGAACATTTGACTCCATGCAGCAAGCATCCTCCTTTGTACAGACAGTGCAAAACAGACAGGGCTTGAAAATCGCCTGCATTGAAGAAGTGGCGTATAACAAAGGCTATATCAACAAAGAACAGTTACGTGCTCTGGCACAGCCGATGCTCAAAAACGATTACGGTCAATACCTGATGCGACTCGTCGAAGCATAGTACGCTTAAAAAGAAAAAAAGAAAAAGACCGTTACATGCTAACTATACGTAACGGTCTTTTTCTTTGTAGACATAGCCTTTCGGCCTGCACCGAAAGAACGGGTAGCCCGCAATCTAAATTCTAATGGTGGTCAAGATGTTCGCCTTTTTTCACGCGGTAAATCGCAGTAGAAAAAATGACCACAAAGTAAATGAAAATAAGGCCAACGCCCACGAAGCCCTGTGGGGTTGAGTGCATCATGCCTTCCAAAAGTTCACCTAACATAACTCCACTCCTTTTACTCGTTCCAATAACCCCTGCAACATCAAAAAAAGTAGTTGCGCTATTTAGTAAAAATGTCAAGATCAGTTTTGCAAATTCAGCAAAACTTTTCCCATTATCCCTTGCAGCGCAAGGCATAGTATTTCTCTAACCTTTTCCACCAGTTTTCACCTCACCGGATTTTTATATGACAACCAAAGATTCACAGTTCGCCAAGGGCGACATCCTTACCGTAACCATTGACGCCCTTGCTACCGGCGGCAAAGCTCTCACCCGCTTAGAAGGCATGGTTATCTTCATGGACAAAGGCATTCCCGGCCAGACTGTTGAAATAAAAATTACTAAAAAGAAAAAGCGGTTTGCAGAAGCTGTCCTCACCAAGGTGATCAGCGACGCGCCTGACCAAATTACCCCTCGCTGTAGTCATTTCGGTGTATGCGGCGGTTGCCAGTGGCAGAACATGGAATACAGTAAGCAGCTTGAATGGAAGAAACGTTTTGTTTCCGACAGCCTAAATCGCATCGCAGGTGCTCAAGATATCAAAATCAACGACCCGATTCCATCCCCTGAAACCTTCTTTTACCGCAATAAAATGGAATTTGCCTTTGGCGACAAACGCGGTGACAAAACAGTAGGTCTACGCCGATATGGAACCCATAACGTGGTCGACCTGCATGAATGCTACATGCAATCCGAACGCACCATGGAAATGGTTAACCTTGTGCGCGATTTTGTAAACGCAATTCCAGCGCTTACTTCATATGATGCAAACGCACGTCGTGGATACCTCCGCTTTCTCGTTATCCGTGAAACAAAACATACTAACCAGTGCATGGTGCAGATCATTACCGGCAAAGATACCACTAACGGCGACCAGCAACACCGCGCTATCCGCAAGCTCGGCCACATTCTTCAAGAGCAGATGAATGTAACCACCTTCATCCATTCACTGCGCACACACACTACACAAGTTGCGTACGGTGAAAAAACAATTGCTGTTCTGGGACAAAAAAGCCTTACCGAAGTACTTAATTTCGAAAACGGTATGCCTTCGCTATCCTTGACATCTCATGCTGACGGCTTCTTTCAAGTAAACACTGACGCCACAGCACGCCTTTACGGTACAGCTATTGAACTTGCTGAACTTACCGGTACTGAAAAAGTATGGGATCTCTACTGTGGCGTTGGAGGAATTGCCCTTGCTGCTGCACGAAATGCCGCCGACGTTTTTGGAATGGAAATCACTCCGCAGGCAATTGAGTCAGCGAATGAAAACGCCACAATCAATAATATCGACAACGTCCGTTTTGTAAGTGGTGATGTTCGTGGTGCACTTGATAACGAACCATCCAAGCCAGACGTCGTTTTTGTTGACCCACCTCGTTCAGGAATGAACCCAGAAGTTATTGAACTGATTATGGAACGCTCCCCGAAACGCATTATTTATGTTTCCTGCGATCCGGCAACTCAAGCTCGAGACATTGCCCTTTTAAGTAGTCAGTACACTGTAACAACTGTTCAGCCTGTTGATCTCTTTCCGCAGACAGCTCATATCGAGAACATTGTCCGCCTCGACCTTACAGACTAAAATACAAAAAAAGAGTGGAAGCATTTGCCTCCACTCTTTTTTTCTCCCCTGTTCCTGCCAGTCTTCTACGTGCTACACTAAAAAAATGTTAGAAACCTCCGGAACTGAAAACGGAGACACTCCACCCGCTTTCAGCAACCTCTTTCAAGCGCAAAAGCGTTGCGCCAGTTAGACTCACCGAGAAGCTGTTTGCATACTCAACCTGCTTGTTTTGTGTGAAAAAAAGAACAAAAAAGCAGCTTCATAAGTTGACGCAGAGTATTGTGCGTGATAACTCCAAACCAACTTGTGAACGATTGCACGAAGTGATCTAACTTATGCAGTGCTTTCGCATGCTAAGGGAAATCATTTATGGTCGTTAAGAAAAACAAGGGAGCTAATCCCGGAAAGTACTACGACACTATGGGGACAGTCGGTACGATTGGCCTACACATGGTGTCACACCCCGCAGTGGGGGCGGTGGCCGGCTACTTTCTGGATGATTGGTTAGGGACGAAACCATGGATGTTCATAGCCTTTCTGATTCTCGGTGTGATCGCCGGATTCAGAGCTGTGTATGTTGACACCAAAAAGGTAATGAGGAATCAGGAAAAAGAAGAAAATGATAGATTTCAGCGAAAAGATTGAAAAGCGTCTGTACTTCAAAGGATTCAGGCTGCCGGACATCCGCTCGATTCTTCGTATCCAGATTCAACTCTGCGGCATTACCATTATTGCAGCATTATGCACAGTCTGGTTTAGCATGTGGCCAATTACATTTGCAATTGGGGCAGTAATAGCCACGTTTAGTTTCTTTTCAGTCGCTAAGTTCATACAGCAAATCATCTTGCGTGAGTATGACCGAAGCATGCTGTGGGGAATGCTATTCAGATTTTATGGACGTCTTCTTATGGTCGGGGTGGCTGTCGCCATTTTGATCGTGAAGTTTCATGTTCCTATGATGGCACTTGTGTCCGGTTTGGCTACAAGTATGGTAACGATGCTCATCTGGATGATCTCCAGACAGAATGGGCGGAAAACCAAGGAGGCTTAGGATATGGCAAGCGGTTTGCCTCATCCGGTGCTGCTCGCGCCTCTCGCAGGCATGGACAGCATTACTATCAACGGGGAAGTAGTCAATTTTAGCCATGTGTTTTACACATGGATCGCCATGGCAATTCTATTTACTTTGGCCTTCCTTGTACGCGGACAAATTAAACTTGTCCCCGGAAAGTTACAAAACGTTTTCGAGGTCATTATTGGCGGTCTCGAAGATTTCGTAGTGAGTAACATCGGTGAAGACGGAAGAAAAATCTTCCACGTTCTTGCTGCCCTGTTCCTCTTTATTATTACAATGAACCTCATGGGCCTTATTCCGGGCTTCGACGCCCCAACTGCGAACGTTAACACGAACGCAGCAATGGCTCTGTTTACATTTGCATACTACAACTGGATCGGCCTCAAGCGTTGGGGCTTCGGTTACATCAAGCACTTCTGCGGCCCATTCTGGTGGCTGGCTCCGCTGATGTTACCACTTGAACTCATTTCTCACTGTGCTCGTCCACTTTCTCTGACACTCCGTCTTTTCGGTAACATCAGAGGTGAAGAAATTGTTCTGATCCTGTTCTTCCTGTTGGCACCTCTTGTAGGTACTATTCCGATCTACTTCTTGTTCGGTCTTGCTAAGTGTCTGCAGGCATTTATCTGGTTCATGCTCAGCATGATCTACCTCAAAGGCTCTCTCGAACACGCACATTAGTCCGCATGTTCCGGCCTTATTCCGGGGGAAATGGTCTTCGACCAACTAACATAAAATAATTTTAGGAGTGTTTCAAAATGCGTAAGTTTCTTATGATTGCTCTCAACACCGTTGCTCTGATCTCCATCGCAGCTGTAGCATTTGCATCCGACGGTGCTAACACCTACGGCGACCTCGTATACTTTGGCGCTGCTCTCGGCATGGCTATTGCTGCTGCTGGTTGTGGTATCGGTCAGGGGCTTGGTCTGAAAGCTGCTTGTGAAGGTACTGCACGTAACCCAGAAGCATCTAACAAAATTACCGTTGCTCTCATTCTTGGTCTGGCATTCGTAGAATCCCTTTCCATTTACGCTCTCGTTGTTAACCTTATGCTTCTCACTGCGTAAGTCTACAACTTGCCTATTTAGAGGAGGCCGTAGCTGCGGCCTCCTTTTTTCACCTTAACTTATGAGAATTATTTCACAAATTTGGAGCGTTCATGCCACAACAAAAAAGTGAACATATTCCAAGAGCGACCATTCAACGTCTGGCCGTATATGTTCAAGTGTTGGAAAACCTTCAGCGCGAAGGTACTGAAGTTATTTCTTCAGAGCCGCTTGCAAAAGCGTGCAATGTTAACGCTTCACAGATACGAAAAGACCTTGCTTACTTTGGCGAATTCGGTGTGCGTGGTGTTGGTTACTACGTAAAAAACCTTATTGCTTCTATCACCAGCGCTCTTGGTGTTGATAGGGAATGGAGAACCGTACTCGTTGGTGTAGGTAACCTTGGTAAAGCTCTTCTCAACCATAAAGAGTTCCGTCTCCGCGGTTTTAACATCGTTGGTGCATTTGATTGCGACCCGTTTAAGATCGGCGAAGAAGTATCAGGACTAGAAGTTGTTTGTACAAAGCGTTTGCGCGAGATGATAGGCGATAACGGCGCCGAAATCGGTATTATTACTACTCCTCCGGAGCGTGCCCAGCGTGCTGCTAACCACCTTGTGGAAGCAGGTATTAACGGTATTCTCAACTTTGCACCGTCCCGTATTACTGTTCCTGACCATGTATATGTTGAATACGTAGACTTTTTTCACCATTTGTACGCACTTTCTTTTAATATCACTCATCCACATTCTAAGTAGTACATTTGGAAATATATTAGTTATTGCGCTCAAATTATCGGTCGAAAATTTTTCTTTAGTTACCCCGTATACTATTGTGTACGGGGTAAAAGCGTTATGATGGATTCTGGCTTCTAGCTTCTGGAGGAAAAAAATGTCACTCAGCTTTTTTCTACTTACAGACTTTGGTAACACAGACCCATACGTTGCACAGATGAAAGGCGTGTTAAACACACTTGCTCCGCAGCATCAAGTTTTCGATATTACACACAACATTGCGCCATACAACATAGCTCAGGCAGGGTTCTTTCTCGATTCAACTATCGAGCACCTCCCGCCTTACTCTATTACAGTGTGCATTGTTGATCCGGGCGTAGGAACAACGCGTGATATTCTATGCATGGTTTTAGATAATAAAACCATTCTTGCTCCGGATAATGGCTGCCTCTCTTTCCTACATAACCGTTATCCGGCAGCTCCTGTGTACAGAATAATGCAACATAACCTGCCGCTGGACTACACAACCCACTCTTGTACATTCCATGGTAGAACCCTGTTCTCTCCATTAGCGGCAGACATTGCCTTACATATTGAACAAATGCCATCATATATGGAATGCATAATTCCTGCGCCGTTCAGTAAAAATTCAACGCGGGACTGCAGGGTGAAAATATTCCCGCCGCAACCAATGAAAACAGATTCCATTTTGACCCCCTACATGAAACGTCATGGTCACCTACTGACCGACTCTATAGTCATGCTGCCAGATTTTTTGGCCAAAGTGGACAATAACATTATTGAAACCCATGTGCTGCACATAGACTCCTTCGGCAATGTTGTCCTTGGGTTACCAAGCGAAACATGGCGTGAACAAATCGCAAACGGCGGCGAACTAACTCTGTATACCCAAACAAGTCGCCCACTCAAATTCATATCTGCCTACGCAGAGCTATCTGAAAATCAGATTGGCATAATCTGCGGGAGTCAAAGATACTTGGAAATTGCATGCAATATGTGCTCAGCAGCACAATTCATCAACCTCAAGCTAGGCGAACAAGTCAAAATAGGTCTCTCTGTTACGCCCGAGATGTAATAATGCTGACACAATACTGGTCTGAATATATGACGGCGCTCAGTTTTATGACGCGCCTCGGTTCTGCACGCATGTGCTCCAGCGAAGAAATCGCCGCAACCATGCGTCAATTTTATGCTGTCGGCCTCACAATCGGGGCTCTTATAACCTTTCCTTTTGCACTCGGTATTTTTTCCCAGCATCCTTGGATTCAGGCATGGTTATGGGTTTTCCTTTCTATATGGATTACACGAGCACTCCACTGGGATGGGTGGGCAGACATATGGGATGGATGGGGAAGCTGTGCCAGAGGAGAACGCTTCTGGCAAATCGTCAAAGACAGCAGAGTTGGTGCATTTGGCGCTATTGCTATGGTGATAGGCATTCTTGGCCAAACTCTACTTGCACACGAACTATTTTTGCTCGGTGAATGGCAGGTGCTTATCTTTGCGCCTGTTGCAGGCCGTGTTGCTTCTGTTATTATCGGTGGTCTAGGTGACGCACCAGAGGAATCCGTACAAGGACGTCTTTTTTTGCAAGGTGCAACGCGCGCTACCATACTCATTCAAACAGCCCTCGCGATTGTCACAGGATTCCTTCTCTGTGGCTTCTTACCTACCATATACACAGTTATCCTCAGCGCAGGCATGCTCTGGGCCTATCTCCGACTAGCCAGCATTCAAGGTGGTATCAACGGTGACTTTCTTGGTGCTACCATTATCGGTGGAGAACTCATCGCGATGCTGGCATACCTCATCTAATGCCTCTTTCTTCATGCACCGAAAACCTGATTCAGCAACTTCGGCACGGAACATGCTATAACTAGTATACAACTAGGTAACATGTCATTCAGTTGACACTACTAGGAAGGGTTATGGCACCATTCAAGTTCAAGTTACAGCAGGTGCTCGAATACAGGACACAGCTGGAAGACCAGGCCAAACTTGTTATGGCTGAAGTACAACGCAAGTACGAAAAACAGGTACAACGCGTTGACGGCTTACGAGAATCGTTTGCGGAGAACCAGGCACTCATGAGCTCTACTTCAGACCCTGCGCAGGCATGGATTATCCGCAATTTCCTGCAAGGTGTGCGTCAAGATATCAGCACAGCTGAACATCGTCTCCTGACACTCGCACAAGAACTACACTCTGCAAGGCAAGATTTGACTGAGAAATCTCAGGAAAAAAAGCTTCTGGAAAAACTTAAAGAAAACCAAGCAAAGCGGCACGCACATGAAGAAAAGACAAAAGAACAACAACAGCTCGACGAAACAGCAACACTTAGGTTCAAAGCTCAAGCTTTCTAAACTCTGTAAGCTTCTCGGATGCGCGATTCTGTTCAAGCTCATTCTCGTAGGGTCTATTGTTTTTGATACTGACACACAAATTACTTCTATCCTGCCGACAAGCTCTGAGAAAAATATAGAGACAGTGGCTGACAATACCTCTCTCACACTTGAGGAACGCTTTGCACATGTTAAAGAGAGCTTGCCAACACCATCAGCAACGCTTACTACCACCAAAGCGCATGCTGAAGAAAAAGAAGCGCCTAAAAAACCTGCTCCAGAGCCAAAGGTAGAAGATTCCATGACTCGCGACCTGCTTAAAAACAAGCAGGTTGAATTGAACAGACGCGAACAAGAACTCACTCGCCTTCAGGCAACCATCGACGGGAAGCTTGCTAAATTGCAGGCACTTGAAAAACGTCTCCAAGTCATGCTTAACAATGCAAAAGAGACGCAGGACAAAAAAATGAAGCACCTTGTAGACGTGTACTCCAACATGAAAGGGAAACAAGCTGCACAGGTTCTTGAAAGCCTCGATGAAGAAATTTCTGTAAAAATTCTGGCTGGCATGCGTGGACGTAAAGCAGGTGAAATCCTGACCTTTGTCAGACCGGACAAGGCTGCACGTCTTTCCGAGGCACTGACAAATATGCAGTTACCATTTGAGTAGAGAATGCCCCGTATAAAAATTACTGTCGCCTACATTGGTACCCGATACGTCGGGTGGCAAATTCAACCTCCCAAGGTTGAACACCCACAACCAACTATCCAAGGCGAAATTGAAAAAGTTTTGACCGCTGTCACCGGCACTCTAGTTAGAGTGCATGGCAGCGGTCGCACTGATTCCGGTGTACATGCAGATGCCCAAGTCGCGCACTTTGATTTGCCGGAAAAATGGGCACGGGTGAACTGGCAAAAAGTATTCACCACCAAACTCCCGCATGACATTGCTGTCACCAGTGTGGAAACAATAGATGACGAATTCCACTCCCGCTTCAGTTCAATAGGCAAAAGCTACACTTACACCTTGTGGCTTAATAATAAGTACGTGCTGCCTGCACGCTATCCGTTTGTATGGAAAACAGGTCCGCTGGATATTGCGGCCATGGAGACCGCAGCAGAGTCACTTACCGGAGAGCATGACTTTGCAAGCTTCCAAAACATTGGAACCGATATCACCCGCACAGTCCGCACAATGACCCGCATCTCCCATAACTGCCCTGATTATGCCCAACGTGAATCACTGCCGGATGAACTCGTGTGGACGTTTGAGGCCACAGGTTTTTTAAAGCAAATGGTGCGTAACCTCATGGGAACACTCGTAGCATGTGGCAGGCATAAAATTACACCGGAATCCGTACTTGATATTCTTGCCGCTAAAGATCGAACTGTAGCTCCTGCTACAGCTCCTGCATGTGGTCTCTGCATGCATAAAGTCTTTTATTAACCCAGGGTACATCCTTCAGCTGCGCACTTCCGCTGCCCACACTCCGATAACAAACCTATATTTTTATCAATAAACACAAGAGAAGGCCGGATTGCTCCGGCCTTCAGTTGAACACGCATAACCATTTGTCCAAGATACGCGCACCGTGCCCTCTGCACAGTATGGAATTACTGTACGGTTGTTGGTGCATTGTAGCTATTACATTTTTAATGATAATTACTAGCTACGTGTAGCTTGGCTCTTCTTCTTTTACAATCTGGAACGCCTTGTTTGATTTTACCGTACCGCTGATTCCATGGAACTTTTTGACGCCTTCGATTGTTGCTTCAAGCAAATCTTCGGTGTCCGTATCCAGCAGCAGGACATCTCCTACTTTAAGGCGAAGCAACTGGTTACCAGTTATTTTTGACTCCCCAAACCGGACTTTCATATCTACAGGAGTCTCAAGCAAACGTTCTTTCAGGCGGGAAACCCAAGCATGGTCAACTTCCAAACGTTCAGTCTGGAAACTTGCATGCAGCTTGGAGCGGATAGGTTCAATGGTCGCATAAGGCAGACACACAATTAATGAACCGATTGCGCTTTCCAGCTCCACCTCGAAGGTAATAACAACTACAACATCGCTTGGCGGCACAATTGCAGCAAACTGCGGGTTAATCTCAGAACGAACAAGCTCCAAGTTAACTTCATGCACAGGGCGCCAGCTTTCTTCCATGTTATCCAGCGCAATCTTTATAACGCGGTCAACAATCGCCTGTTCGATACGGGTAAATTCACGCCCTTCAATTTTTGGCTGACTTCCTGCCCCGCCAAAAAAGTTTTCCACCAAAGCAAAAACAAGGCGGGAATCTACAACGATAATGGCGTTACCGCGAAGCGGCTCCATTTTAAAAATATTGATGCTTGTCGGAACAGGCAAAGAACGCATGAAGTCCCCGAACTTCGTCATATCAATCGAAATCGGGTTCAGCTCCACTCGCTTACGCACTGCGTTGGAAAGTGCGTTTGTGCAAAGACGTGAAAAGCGATCATTTACAATCTCAAGAACCGGCATACGGCCGCGGATAATCCTGTCCTGGTTTGCCAGGTCAAATGCAACTATCCCAGTCTCATCTTCCGGAATATCCGTTTCACTTTCGATTTCGCCGCCAGATAGTCCACGCAGCAGAGCATCTACTTCATCTTGTGCTAAAATCTTATTCATACGTCCTGTATCTCCGAAAACCTGTACTCATGCGTTGTGCAGAGCACATAGCGAGTAATCAAGTAGGAATTTTTTGACACAACATGTGTCTGGGTAATTATTATGCACTATTAATGCCAATACCCTGTCTACTCTCACTGTAATGCATACCTAAAAGTATACAGAGCGTAGACACACAATTCCTCCTATTGACCATTCACACTAACACACTGGTTTGTTACGAATATTTTTCTCTCACCCTGTCCACATCATGCTGGCTTGCATATCCGAGCATGATAATTGTTTCTCCAACATCATATGGACAGGAAGTTGACCGACGGTAATTTTTTACCCGGTCAAGTTCACGCTCAGTGATTATTTTTTGACTTACCAGCTCTTGTTCGAAGTTTCCCTGCGCTCTGCTGGGGGTACTGGGATTTACATCCATTACCACCTCCTTCTGCGAGCTGGATTCAGCCCTTGCCATGCGCAGTTTATTAATCACAATTTTCTTCTCTTCACGCTTGGAGATGAGTGCTGCCTGTAATTCAGAAACTTCATTGTGCAGGGCACGGCGTGCCTGCTTCGAAGCGTTAATCTTATCGTGCATTCTGGTTGTTGCGAAAAAATTGCATCCCGCAACCAAACATACAAAAATAAGCCCACAGAATCCTAAGACCAAAAGATCCATTCCCACCTCTTTTCATAAACGTTAGGCTGAGGACGACAACACACCCATTATAGACTTTAGTGAAACTAGAGCAACGTACCTGCTTTCAATCATATTCTCAACCTTCAAGATTAAACGTAAGAATAGTCCTGCTTTCTTCCTGACATGTTTTATGGCATGGTCTCCCTACTATGCAGATTACCATCATTGATTACACCGGTCGGAAAAAGTCCCTTCATGTTCCTCAGGCAGAGCCTCGTACCTTGGCTCAGGTTATTTTTACCAGCGGACTTGTTCCTGCCCCTCCCCTCTGCTCAGGATTGGGTCAGTGCGGAAAATGCAGAGTACGCTTCGTGGAAAATGCGCCACTTCCTGTTGGACCTGACACTCTCATCTTTAAAGAACATGCCATTGACGCGGGCTGGCGACTGGCATGTAGACATGAACCGGAAGACGGAATGGTTATTGAAATACCGAAAAATTCCTATATCCGACATGTCGAAATCGCGGAATCCAGCAGCAAATCGTTACACCTTGCTATAGACTTGGGCACCACCAGTATGCACTGGACGCTGCTGGACGGAAAAAAACGCATCGCTTTCGGGTCTGAACCTAACCCTCAAATGGGTGCCGGATCAGAAATTATGTCCCGCCTCAGCTTTGCCACAACAGACTCCGGAAAAGAAATTCTACAAGACCTTGTTGTCAGCAGGATTACAGAACTCATTGGAGAGCTTACCGAAGATTCCTTTGGTTCTGTAGACTCTCTTGCCATTGCGGCAAACCCTGCCATGACTTATCTGCTTTTAGGGCTTGATACATCCGGACTTGCTACCGCCCCATACAAACTTACCTACAAGGGTGGAACAGTAGAAACAATCGCAGACTTACCACCTGCGTATATTGCGCCCCTGGCAGCGCCATTTGTAGGCGGAGATTTAACCGCCGGACTGACTTCAATATTACAGAAAAAACCGGAATACCCTTTTGTCCTTACTGACATGGGTACCAACGGAGAATTCATTCTTGCTCTCAGTCCGGACAACTACCTTGTAACCAGTGTTGCACTTGGGCCTGCACTGGAGGGCGTCGGTCTGCATTATGGTGCAACTGCAGCCAAGGGTATTGCTACATCGTACAAATTAACCCCTAATGGTCTTGTGCCGTCAGTTCTCGATGGAAAATATTCAGACGGGATCAGCGGGACAGGCTATCTTGCTCTGATCCATGCATTACGCAAAATCAATTTCATATCCAACGACGGCCTGTTTATTGAAAAGCAAACTCAGGGACTGGGTGCGCGGCTGGCAGAACGTCTGGAAATTCGTCACGGCATCCAGCACTTAGCGCTGCCTGACAGCATGTACCTTTCTGCAGAAGATATTGAAGAGTTCCTCAAGGTAAAGGCAGCATTTACTTTTGCACTTACCCGTATTCTGGAAACCGCAGAAATTTCTGCAGCACAGTTGAAAAAAATATATCTTGCCGGTGCCCTCGGAGAGCACGCAGCAGTGCAAGATCTCGAAGGATTAGGATTTATTCCGGCTGGAATGGGCTCCAGAGTGGAAGCTGTAAATAACACCTCCCTGAAGGGAGCTGAACTGATGCTTATTGACCCCACCCTACGCAGCATGGCAGAAAGCCTGACCGCAAACTGTGAAGCCGTTGATCTGACCGCAGACCCCGACTTCACGCAAACATTTATGCGCCACATGCGCTTTACATTTATATGAGCACAGTTCTTTCATTCCCGACAGCAAAAATCCGTAGTGTTTTAGACGGATACGATAAAGTTTTAAACAAAGCCATGCCTATCAAGGCGGCTCACAGACGCGACCTGCCATACGCTGTGGCAGATCTGTCACGTATGCTTACCAACGAACGTGGTGGTATGCGCGCCAACTATTGGGCTACCCCGCGTACCCTTTCTGCATACCTTCGCTTTTTCCTCCCATGGAACCTGTACAGACTTTCGTGGCTGCTGCCACAGCTGCACGTTCCACTGAAGAATGGCGATACCATTTTAGATTTAGGCTCCGGCCCGCTCACTTTTGTGCAGGCATTATGGCTAAGTCGTCCTGACCTACGTAACAAAGACCTTACGTTTATCTGTACAGACGTAGCCAAAAAGCCAATGGAACACGGTCGCCGTATCTTTGAGGTAATGGCTGGTGTTGAGCCAGGCAAAGGTCCTTGGAAAATCAAGCTACAACGCGATACTCTTGAAAAAAGCTTACGCAGCAACTACGGCAAAATGGCGTTAGTTGCCGGTGCAAATGTACTGAATGAGCTTTCTCCAAGTCGCGGACAAACTATGGAAGACCGCTTCGTTGAGCTTTCCTACAACATGGCTGCTGCATGTAAAGAAGACGGCTCTATTCTTTTTATTGAACCAGGCACACGCCTTGGCGGCAAAATTATCGGACTCACCCGTGAAGGTCTTCTCGAAGAAGGCTTCCTGCCGCAGGCTCCATGTCCTCATGAACTGGAATGTCCTATGCTTGAACGCGGCGCAACAAGCTGGTGTCACTTTAACATGACAGCTGACCATGCGCCGCTGTGGCTGCGTGATCTGACCCAGCGTGCTCGTATGAACCGCAAAAATGTCAGCCTGAGCTTCCTTCTGGCAAGCAAGGCAGCCCCTGAGTATACGGAAAACGTACGGGTACTTTCTGATCCAGTACTTATTCCGGGCAGAAAACAGAAGGCTCGCTACGCCTGTTCTCGTAAAGGAATTGCCTTACTGCATGAGGCTGAAAAGTTTGAAAGCGGTAGCCTTGTAGATGTTGAGTGGCAGGACAAACCACATCGAGATGCTAAATCCGGTGCTTTGGAAGTTTTTCCAAAACGTCGATAGCTAAATATAGGGATACAAACAATGCGCGTTGTTGATTTGGGACTCATCTCCTACGCTGATGCTGAAAAGATTCAAAAAGAAACTCTGGCCGAGGTCGTGGAAGGAGCGGAAGAAACGCTTTTTCTGCTAGAACACCCGCCAGTAATTACGCTTGGTCGCAACGGCGGCAGAGAAAACCTGCATGTAAGCGATGAGTTTCTACAACAACAAAACATTGAGCTTGCCCAGTCTTCCCGAGGCGGCAATATCACCTGCCACTTCCCCGGTCAGCTGGTCGCATATCCAATATTTCGCGTTGCCAAAAAACCTGGAGGCATGCGCGGACTCTTCCACGACCTTGAAGAGGTCGTCATACAGACCTGTTCTCATTACGGATTGCAAACCACTAGGCAGGAAGACAGACCCGGTGTATGGATTGAGAACAGAAAGATTTGTTCCATTGGCATAGCCATGCGTAAATGGACAAGCTACCACGGACTTGCATTCAACGTTTTAAACGACGTCGATTTATTTTCATTAATCACTCTTTGTGGTCTTGCTGATGCCGAGCCTACTTCGCTCGAAAAAGAACTTGGCCGCAATGACATAGACATGCAGGAAGTGAAACATGTGCTCACAGAAGCGTTCAGAACCGTATTTGCGGATCCCACCTTGGCTCAGGGTTAAGATACCTTGCAACAAGACCTATTCTGCAACAACAGAACTGGTAAAAGACCTTAATCTTAATACGGTATGCCAAAGTGCCAAGTGCCCGAACATGTTTGAGTGTTTTACGGCGCACACAGCGACCTTTTTGATTATGGGCAACACATGCACCCGTAACTGTGCATTCTGCAATATCAGTAATGATCCTGTTGAAAAACTTGATGCTGATGAACCGGCTCGCGTAGCTGAAGCCGCAAAACGCCTCGGTCTGAAGCATGTGGTTATTACTTCTGTAACACGTGACGACTTGATAGACGGTGGTGCAGAGCACTTTGCAAAAACAATCCGTGCTGTCCGCAACACAATTCCGGACTGTAGCATCGAAGTTCTTATCCCTGATTTTCAGGGTAGCAAGGCTTCCCTTCAAATGGTTATCGATGCCCAACCGGACATCATCAACCACAACGTAGAAACCCCGCCTGTGCATTACGACGACATTCGTCCGCAGGCAGATTATGAGCAGAGCATTACCCTGCTCAAGCGGGTTAAAGAAGCTGGTTGCCGTTCCAAGTCCGGCCTTATGGTTGGACTGGGGGAAACTGATGAAGAAGTACGTGGTGTTATAGACGACCTTGCAGCAATTGACTGTGATATCGTAACAATCGGTCAGTACATGCGCCCTTCTCGTCTACACCCTGAAGTGAAGCGCTACGTGCACCCTGATGTTTTTGATGAGTATGCAGAATACGGCAAAAGTAAGGGCGTTAAACATATGTTCAGTGCCCCACTTGTCCGCTCCTCTTACAACGCAGCAATGTTTGCTGAAGAAGAAAAAAACAAAGCTGTAAAAACTGCTTTATAGAATTGTATCTATACGCCGTTATCCCCGCGTAGGGGTGGCGGCGTATTTTCATATTGGAGACGCTGTAGAGACACACTACGATACAGCGCTGGAACCTTATCGATGTTATCGAATGATTGCGATGACACGAAGAACCATAATCTATTACACTGGGGGAGGCACATAAAGCTGAACACTTCCGCAACCATCAGCTTAAACAAATAATTATTCATTTACGTGTAAAGTTTGGATCTTTCTTGCTGCTCATGCTGGAGAAGTTCTCCTTTTCTGGTAATCGCAGCACTTTTAGTCAACCGATTATTCCCAGAGAAAATCACTATGAATGCACATCCAAAAGACCTGTTACACGAAATACTCGGCGCGGCGCTTAATGCGGTTGCACCGGATAAAGCCGTCGGTAGATTTGTATCCCTTGACGGAGATACCCTGCTTATTGACGACGTTACTTATTACCTCAACACCTTTGAGAACATCTATGTTGTTGGTGCCGGCAAAGGCGCTGCACCCATGGCGGCAAAGCTCGAAGAAATACTCGGTGACAAAATTACTGACGGTGTAATTTGTGTAAAATACGATCACACTGTCCCGCTGCGTATCATCCGTACAATAGAAGGAGCACATCCTGTTCCTGATGCCAACGGCGAACGCGGTGCGCGTGCTATTCTTGATCTTGCTACCAAAGCCGGAAAAAAAGACCTTGTACTCTGCTGCATTACAGGCGGAGCAAGTGCCCTGACACCTGCACTTGTGGACGGCATTTCTTTAGACGAAGGCAAGCAAGTAACTCAACTTCTTCTAGACTGCGGCGCGACAATTAATGAAATCAATGCGATTCGTAAACACATGTCCATATTCGGCAGCGGAAACCTGGCCCGTGCCGCATATCCGGCTCCACTTGCAGCATTGATTATTTCAGATGTCGTAGGGGACAGTTTAGACGTTATTGCTTCCGGCCCTACTTCGCCGGACAACTCCACGTTTAAAGACTGCATGGACATTTTTGAGCGCTACAAGCTTATCGACAAAGTACCTGTCAACATATTGGCACACATGGAAAAAGGGATTGAAGGCGTAATCTACGAAACACCCAAAGTAGGTGACCCTGTCTTTGATTCTGTGCAGAATCTACTTGTAGCAACAAATAAACAAGCCTTAGAGGCTGCAGCAGTAAAAGCTAAAAAACTTGGGTACACACCACGAATTGTGACTTCAACAATGACAGGTGAAGCACGTACGGTGGCCAAAGAGATCGCTCAAAAAGCTCAGAATGTTATCAGTTCTAAAAAAGGAAAGCTCTGCCTACTCTCCGGTGGTGAAACCACAGTTACCCTGACAGGGAAAGGAGTTGGGGGCCGAAATCAGGAAATGGCACTGGCGGCAGCAGTTGCCCTTGATGGATGTCCTAATATTGCAATGCTGTGCGCAGGCACTGATGGTTCTGATGGCCCAACTGACGCTGCAGGCGGCTTTGCACTTCCGGACTCCCTGACACGTGCTAAAGAGTGCCGCATAGACCCGCAAGTTTATCTGGCAGATAACGACTCTTACAACTATCTGAGAAACACAGGAGATCTTCTGCAAACCGGCCCGACGCTCACCAACGTAATGGATATTTGCATTACGTTGGTACAGCATGAACCTTTTTAATACATGCGCTTAGAACTAATAAAAAAATCCCGGACAGACCTAGGTCTGTCCGGGATTTTTATATTCAAAGCAAAAGATGCTTGAACAAAAAACCGATAAAATATCAGCGCATCAGATTGATAGAAACTCACACATTGCAGCGTTGCCGCAAAAACGGAAAACATAGTGGAAAACGCAGTCTACTCTATGCTCTTACGTATGCTTTGCGTACAGTTAGTTCAATCTGCATAAGTGCAACAGGCAAAAGCCTGAATGCATCAGGTAGATCTCAAAGAATTATTTTACAACTTCTTTAAGAGTTTTACCTGGAGTAAACTTAACAACTTTAGTTGCTGCAATCTCAATTTCTTCACCAGTGCGAGGGTTGCGGCCTTTACGTGCTGCACGCTCAACAACTTTGAAGCTACCGAAACCGGTGAATACTACAGAATCACCGTCCATGAGTGCTTCAGTGATGGTTTCAATAGTAGATTCAAGTACAGTTTCAGCCTGAGATTTAGAAGCAAGGTTAGCTTTAGCGAAAAGCTTTTCTACGAATTCAGCTTTAGTCATGAAGTTCTCCGTTACATAATGTATGAGTTTAACAGACCACGAAGGTCTGATAATTTCCAATCGGGCGCTCGCGCCAGCAAAGAGCAATCGCAAAGCTTAGTCAGTTTGTCAACAACCAATGGCTCGAAAACTGTTAATTCTCAGGCGTTGAGAGCTTTTTATGGCATTTTTGCCCCGATAAACTCTTTTTTCATCTTCCATTATGTCAATAACCTATCGCACACAGAAAAAACGTCCCCAATCAAGGACTGCTGCACTCTCTCAATTTGTCTTTTTGATACGGATACTCACGGGTTGCTGTTATATAGCATTTCGCTATACAACAGAGGGCAATACAAGGAGCATTCTACATGGAAGTTGTTATTGAGAAGCTACCCGACATACGCGTAGCCGCTGTTCGAGAAATTGGTCCATATAACACGTCTGCACCACAGGCGTGGAAGCAGCTTTCCCTGTGGATTGCCAAAAATGGTCTGCTGTCACGGCATTCAATATTTTTAGGTTTACGCCACGATCCCACAATAACGCCGGAAGATCAGCTACGCTATGATGCAGCAGTAAGTATATCTGCAGAAATGGATAATTCCGGCATAGCACGAGAGCTATTTGTTCCCGGCGGTGAATTTGCCATGTACACACATAAGGGTTCATACAACACACTCAATGAAGCCTGGGAAAAACTGTACTGGAAATGGCTACCTACCAGCGGCAGAACTCCTGCTGATCAACCAAATATTGAAATCTATCTAAGCGACACCAACTTTTCTGCCGATAAAGAAATCATCACCAGACTATTACTCCCACTTCAGCCCATATAACCTTCTGGAGGCCACATGCTTGGCGCACATCGATCTTTAGTATTACTTCTTTGCGCTGCACTGCTGACCATTTCCGGCTGTGCATCTTCTCAAGTTCGTTTACGATACGTTCCGGCAGACAAACTCCCTGCCGTACAAACCCAACACCATGCCAATATCGGCCTTGTGCAATTTACCGACACACGCCCGACTCAAGTTCTTGGCATTGACCAAGGCAAAGAACTTGCTCCCGTCTCCAATGTAGCCGCATGGGTTACACGTGGACTTGAAAATGAACTGGTACGCCAAGGGGCAGCTGTCACTTACGTTATCAGCCCTGATCAAATTAAAACGCTCCCAACCCGCGTAACCGGAACCATTACCCAGCTTCAAGTAACTCCCCTTTCTGCCATGGAATACCGCGGAGAACTCACACTCACTATCGCCATAAATGATGACCTGCCAACAACCTACAAAGCAACCGTAGTTAAACAAGGTGTACCTTACACAAACATCATTGAACCGTTGCTTGCAGAGTTATTACAGGAAGCAATTACTCCTGCTATCCCGACAATCTTTGCCACCCAGTAATGTCATGCAAAAACTTCGATCTCTTACCATCGCACTCGCTGTTATAAGCATCTGCACTTGTACATACGCTCTGGCCTATGCAACTCCAGAACGTCTTGCGCCGGCACCTTTTTCACACACAGTGAAAATCCCCTATGGCTACTCTCTCACAGAGCAAGCAGCCACGGTCATTGCCGAAGCTTTTGCCCTGCACGGGGCATTTAAACGAGCATCACGTTGGGTTGAACATCGGCAGCAACTCGCGCGGACACCAAGCACCACGCCAGCCCTTGCCGCAAGAGACGAAGCAATTGTCGCCACACAACTCTACAAGTTCCATCGTTCAAAGATATTCCGCACTAAGGATATCGACGGGCATTACATCAACGTCGAAGTAACAATCACTCCCATTGAAAAATTCGACGAGAAGCGCTTACTTGCACTCAGACCGACAAGTTGCTCAACTATCTACGAAGCCATATTCATGGCAGAAGAGAAATACCTGCGGGATTTTTCAACGACTGTTTTTAACGATAAGCAGCGAACTTACCTGCTTAACCTCAACCCAAAATCAAAATTCTTTTTTGATAATATAGCCAACCGACTACGAGCACTAAAAGCCTACCGAAAGCTTGTTCCTAAATACGAGCAAGGCATTTGGGAAAATCCTAAGCAAGTGCTTTCGAAAATTGATCAACTTTTGGCATCTGCCCCCACTGAACCGATTCTTTTACACGCCAAAGGGAGCATCCTTTTTCAGTTGAAAGATACTATTGGAGCCATTAGCCACTACAATGAAGCAATCGATCTGGAACCAGATCTAGTAGTCGCCCTGCACGACAGAGGCACAGCGTACGTTCGGGCAAACCTCGCGGATATGGCACTCGTAGATTACGACAAAGCTATTTCGCTTTCGCCTAACAATCCGCACCTCTACATCTCACACGGTTCGGCAGATCTCGTTCTCAAAGACTACGCCTCCATGTGTGAGAACTACCGTAAAGGCTGCACGCTCGGTCTCTGCAACGAGTTCAACTGGGGCATCGCACGCGGCTTCTGCAAGCGGTAGCTATTAAACAAGGCTGCCTCCGGCGGGTCTCCGACGGGCAAGGAGCCAGCCCCTTGCATCCCCGCGAGAGGAACTTCCTCTCGACTACGATTAGCGAGAACCTATTTTCTCTTTATTAGCATCTCGGCTTAAATATGATTTAAACAAAAAACGGGTGGAGTTTTTACTCCACCCGTTTTTTGCTATTCACGCTTTTCACCATCCATATTATTCCTACCTCAACCCCCTAACCGTCTACTCTAATTAAAACAAACCAACGCAGCTAAAACACACCGAACCAGAATAACCCTCTAATTTTTCTCCTACCAACCCACCTAAAAAACACCACCAACCTCATTAAGAACTCATAATGATTCGGCACAGATTTGGTGAGTAAAAGATGGAGAGGGGCGAGGGGTGAGCGAAATGTTCGAGTGCAAGACATCAGAAGAAAATCAAACGAAGGCGTAGCAGCGCTACGTCGATGTGAAAAATTTTGTCTGATAACGCAGCAAGCGGGCATTGCAACCATTCATCGCCCTTTCCACACCTCCCACCCACCAAACTAAAAAGACGAGTCGGCCGTGCCCGAGGGGTAAGGGGCACGGCCGACGCTGCAAGGGAGGAGGATGAGTTGTGTGGCATCGCTGCCTTGCCACACGCAAGCCAACTGCTGCCTGTCGGCTTGGACTAACTCTGCTGTCTCCGCAAACCTTCGGAAACAAGCATCCATGTATCCACCATACCCTGAAAAAAGGAGTTCGCCATTATATTCTGATTTCTTTGCCACTACTGTTCCTATACCTAACTCATGAAAAATAAAAACAAGTTCAAATAGATAACGGACTACATTCATTGTGCATTCAAGACTCCCTATGAACCATCTTCGGTGCATAGAGCCAAGTACAATAATCAACAAAATAACATCAACTTTGAGCAAGCAAATTAGAAAGCATGAACACTTCAAATCAATCCTACTATGACGGCAAGGACATCTTGAAGTCCAAAAACTTGGAGCGTATGATCAACCAATGATAGATATTAACCGCACAATTCCTACCGTCATTTCACGTGTTGCTTCATTAGAAATATTACAAGGGATACGCATCGCAACGTTCAAAAAAGATCGACACATAACTATACGACGCATCAACGACACGACCCTGCGGATAACTCGACATGGATTCACCAACGCCGAATACGAATTGGATGAAGAGAAGCTAAAAAAAGAAATGAAGACACTGCTTAAGCAAGAATTCCCCCGTAGCAACAAGGTGCACTTAAGCTCTGTTTCACAAGAAGAGTAGCCAACTTGCTATGACAACACTATTTCTGAACCTTCGCGCATAGCAAAGCATAACAACCTCGGAGAGCGCTGAGCAGCTTCACGCTTGCACTTCTCTACTATCGTAGACAGCTGATCATCTGTACGGTCAGAATCATGATGGAATAATCCAAGCTGCTGCACGCCAGCGGCTATTGCCAACTCCAAAGCCTGCCGCCATGACGAATGTCCTTGCCCCTTGCAACTGAGGTATTCGTCACACGTGTATTGAGCATCATGCACAAGTAAATCTACGCCACTGCACATTTGAACATACGCAGAAAAATCCATATTCGCACCGTGATCAAAGTCCAGTTCATTATCAGGCAAATAAACTACAGACTTACCACGATCTGCAATTTTAAATCCCGCACATCCGCCTGGATGAGACGCCGGAATAGATGTCACAAGCGCACTACCAATTTCGGTAATATATCCATGCTCTAATGCAGGCTTCCACTCAATAGCAGCCTTTATGGTACGGGTACATTGCGGAGAAAATTTCTGCGCCTCCAAAGGATCACACATCCTTTCCAGCTTATCGCGCAACCCCCTGTGTTCAAAAACAGTAATGCGGGTATCAGAAAAATAAAGAGGCTCAAAAAAAGGTAAACCATCCAAATGATCATCATGCGCATGGGTCAACAAAAGGGAATATTCCATGCGTTGTTCTTTTAAAAGAGCGTTACCTAACTTACGGATACCTGTGCCGGCATCACATATGATAACAGACTGATCTGATGTGCGGACCTCAAGACATGAAGTTGCCCCGCCATACAACTGTGTCTGCCCGCCTGAAATGGGGATATTACCGCGGGCACCCCAGCATCGAACAAACATAGACGCTCCTCTGGAAAAATTCTTAAGTTACATAGTATAACCATACAATCTTATTCCAGAATGGTACATTACATAAATGGTTACTTTTGATAAACAAGACGCTGTACGCGACCCCACATTGCAGCACTCACCGGATCATGCTGAAATCCCCTTGCACTAAGGGCTTCTTCCAGTCACAATTTAAAGAAAACAGTAATTCGCTGCAAAAGTAACATTTCAGAGCATAGGTCAATAAAACCTACATCTGAAAGGAGAATATATGTACGACACTCCTACATTAGAACGATATGCCGAGATACTTTTTTGGGCCCTGTCTAGAGCCAGAACCACTCCCTACAAGAAAAGTGATATCATTCTAGTAAACTATGACATCGACGGTCTTCCCTTAGCTGAGGAAGTATGTTCATTGCTGTACGATAGAGGAATGATCCCCGTTCCACGCATGAACGAAACGCCGCGCATGCAAGTCGACAAGTACACCAAGGCAAACAACAAACGCCTCACAACCCTTATTCCGGGACAACGTGATCTATACAACCACCTTAACGGATCAATTTCCGTTTATGCTCCAGCGTCGTTAGCACATTTGGCCAATATTGATCCGGAACTGATCGCAATGCATAGCAAAGCACAACAGCCAATACGCACCATCATGCAGACACGAGAAGATATGGGCGCATTCAGCTGGACGTTATGCATGTTCCCGACAGAGGCACTAGCTTCGCAGGCTGGACTGACACTTGAAGAATATGCACGGCAGATTGAGACAGCGTGCTATCTCAATAAACCAGACCCAACGCTGGAATGGCGTCAGTTTGCACGAAAAGTGGATGAACTTACAGAATGGCTGGATAGTTTCGGCGATTGCACTATGCAAATAGAATCTGAATCAGTTGATCTGAATGTCCGCATAGGTCAGCGACGCAAATGGGTTGGTTTCACAGGCCGCAACATTCCTTCATTCGAGCTGTATGTCTCTCCGGATATGCACCACACCAACGGTGTGTACAAATCCACTCTGCCAACGTTCCGTTCCGGCAACATTATTGGAGATATTCAGCTCATATTCAAAGAAGGACGTGTCACTAAAGTTACTGCAGATCACAATCAAGCCTTTGTAGAACAGCAGTTAAATCAAGACACTGGCGCTGCGCTAGTGGGCGAATTTGCATTAGTTGATAAACGCTTCTCTCCTATCTCCAAATTTATGGCAAACACCTTGTATGATGAAAACCATGGCGGAGAAAATGGATCAATGCATATTGCACTAGGTAATTCTTATTCAAACACCTTTAGCGGCAATGCAGAACAGCTCACAGAATCCACAAGAAAGACTCTTGGATTTAACAGTTCGGCGCTACACTGGGACTTAATCAACACTGAAGAAAAACGAGTCATAGCACTTCGTCCAAGCGGAAAGCGCGTAACAGTCTATGAAAATGGAATGTTTACTCTATAGAGATCTCTATAGAGCATACTATGCAACCTGTCTTAGATACAACTACCATTTTATATTGACTTCAACGCACCAACTACATAGTAGGTATGAAGACATACTATACAGTGGGCGCAAGACTTTGCAATGCGTCCACTTCATTTTTAGAATTAGTCTAAAAATACGACAGGTAGGGGAGTGTTATGGAGACAAAAGCAATATGCACAGAAGACCTCAAAGATCTTATCTACCATAAGAGCTTAAAAGTAGGTACTTACTGGATTCTTTTCTCCTCCTGCGTTCTTCAAGTATTAAACACCTACTATGTCATTAAAGATTATGAACTAATCACACCAGTCGGTGTAGTATGCAACACTATCCACACCTCTTTTCTTATTCTTGGAGCACTATGCATACGAGTAGCCGTTAAAAGTAAACGCGCTTCACACCCCAGCTGGCTTATTGCAGCTCTTTGTATTGGTTTTTTCTGGGCAGTGTCCACAGTAAACACCGCCTACTTCTGGAACGAACCAGAACCTGCCTCCCGTGGAGTCGTCATCGGAGCCTTCTCCCTTGTTATCGGCTGGTATGCCCGCCCTGCCCTACTTCTAGCAGCATTCCCCACAATGCTAGTGTCCTACCTCTACCTTATCATCGGGTATAGCGACAAAACTCTTCTGGGCTTGCTGCTTTCAGTACTCAAATTTCCTGCACTCATTGGCGCAAGTCTTTACACACTTCGTCTCTGGCTCTCGTTCTGTACAGAAAAATTTGTTGAAAACGAAATTTTAACAAAAAAACTTGAAGCAATGGTTCGGGTTGATGAACTCACCCAAATTGCAAACCGCAAAGGGTACAACGAAGCGCTTGATCGAGCCCTCGAAGTTGCAAGACGCTTTGAAAAACCGCTAACGTTGCTGCTCATTGATGTTGATTACTTCAAGCAATATAATGACCACTTAGGACATCATGCTGGTGACCGGTGTATCAAAGGCATTGCAAAAATAATCTCAAAACAAGCCCGCCGTGCAATTGACACTGCTGCCCGTATTGGCGGTGAAGAATTCGCACTCATACTTCCCTCATGCACTCTAAGTGATGCTGAAACCATTGCGGATCAAATGCAGGACGCATTGGCAAAACAAATGATCTACCATCCTGCATCGCCAATCAGCCCTAATGTGACGATCAGCATTGGTATTGCTGAATTCCTTCCTCAGGATGACGCAAGCAGCCTCTACAGAAAAGCCGACAGGGCACTGTACGAAGCAAAACATCAGGGAAGAAACTGCGTCGTCATTGCCCAGCAGCACCCCGTTGATGGCGATCTTGAACCCACCGCAATATAATTTTTTCTTGCCCGCAAAAAGCAAAGAAGGCACCATCTGCCCTATGGAACACATTCTTATCAAAGTGTACGGAAGCATTTCGAATGCGAATCCTGAACTCTTTAAAGCTGCACAAGCAATGCTTGAAGGACAGGATGAAGATGCAGTGGAATTGGATGGCACATTCTTTACCATCAGCTTCGAAGGCATTTATTTTATGATGGATGAATTCATCGAAGCCATTAAGCCATACCTTACAAAGGAATGCTCTGGACGTATTGATTATATTGACGTTGATGAATGGAGCCTGACTCGATTCTGGATAGAAGGCGGGCTGATTACACACAATACAGCTAACTTAAACCACGTCATGGATCATTCTGGACATTAAGCACAAAAAAGCCGCTGAAAACAATCAGCGGTATTTTTTTAACCTTGAACAAAGCCCCTCTTAGCAACTTGAACCGCCCCCCTGCATTCTTCTCCGCTTAAATGTCTTCGAACCATGTAAGACCAAGTGTTCCGAGGGTGGGATGCAAAGTTAAATTCTGCATCGACCTATCATATAGTTCTATACAACCACTTTCTTTTTAATTTGATATACTCACACTTTACAGGCATATTCGTAATGTCTGCTAAGGAATATCATGCACAATTACGAAACAATATTATTTGCCTTTGGGCTCACACTTTTTGCCGGTCTTGCAACCGGCATCGGCTCTGTGCTTGCTTTTTTTACAAAAAAAACAAACACAAGCATTCTTTCTGTAGCGCTCGGATTTTCCGCAGGTGTGATGCTCTATGTGTCTTTCGTAGAAATTTTTGTAAAAGCGAAATTGGAATTACAATCTGTGTTGGGAGAAGTGCAGGGAACGTGGGTAACTGTTCTAGCGTTTTTCGGAGGAATCTTCTTCATAGCCATTATTGACAGACTGGTACCTTCCGAAGAAAATCCGCATGAAATTCATAAAATTGAAGAGATTGATTCTCTAGAAAAGAGAATCAATCGAGAAGCGTCTGAGCAAAAAGATAAAAAGTTACTCAGAATGGGCGTATTCACTGCGCTTGCAATAGGAATCCACAACTTTCCGGAAGGTCTTGCGACATTTACAGCAGCACTGACTGACCCGAACCTTGGGATTGCCATTGCCGTGGCCATTGCAATTCACAATATCCCAGAAGGGATAGCCGTTGCGATTCCCATATACTATGCAACAGAAAGCAGAGGCAAAGCCTTTACGTTATCCTTCCTGTCTGGATTGGCAGAGCCTATAGGTGCACTTATCGGTTACCTAATACTCATGCCTATCCTTACACCGACAGTCTTTGGTGTGGTCTTCGCCGGAGTTGCAGGAATTATGGTATTCATCTCACTGGACGAACTGCTCCCGACAGCGCAAGAATACGGCGAACACCATCTTTCCATCTACGGACTGATAATCGGAATGGTTGTAATGGCAGTTAGTTTGCTACTTTTTTTGTAGGACAAACCTCACCATAGCGCCCTGCGCCGTGCCCCATCCGATTCACATTCGCTTCTTCATACGAATCCAGAGTGTACAAACGAATTTTATTAGAACGCGGAAACTCTTTTTTCAGCAAAGTCTTCAGCAAACGTTTCACCTTATCAGCACTCTGGTTTTCCCACACTTCCTGATAAAACCCGTCTTCCACAACGCGAAAAGAATCTTCACCACAGCACACAATAGCAACAGATCGATTGCGCTTATACGATCGCATGTCAACACACTGACCAACCTTCAGCTTCTTCATGCGCTTTAATACAGATTCAATGGATGTCTGTTTGTTTGTCATTAATTTCTCTTACTTTTTCCTAGGTGAAGAACCCCTTCAATGTCGAGCAGGTACCTTTTCATATCTAATCCTTGTGCCGAAAAGCCGCCAAGTCCGGATGCAGACACAACACGGTGACAAGGAATAATAAGAGGCCACCGGTTACGAGCCATAACCTGCCCCACACCACGTGCAGCGTTTGGACTTCCTGCGAGGGCAGCCAATTCGCCATAGGTGACTGTTTTCCCGTACGGCACCTGCATTAAAGCAGTCAGAACCTTTTGACCAAATGGTGTCATTTTTTCAAGAGCAAAGTAAATATCAGGCCACTGTACTGGCTCACCGGCTTCATAACGCAGCAGGCAATCTTGCAATTGCTTACCCATATCTGACAACTCTTCGGTGGCACTTTCACCATCTGCCCATTGCAAAGAAATCTCAGTTAGGGTGTCGTCCTGCCAATTCAGGATAAGACGAAGCTTATTACCGACAATCTGTTCTATCTCTGGTAAATACATGCTCACTCGCCCACATAAATGTTTCTTTTGAAGCCTGGCTACCGCGGCAAGAAGCCCATTTTATCTGCAACCGCGTCGTATTCTTTATCCCACTGTTCGCGCAGACGCTGTGGCAAATTTTCCCTAATTGTGAACCATAATGGAACACTATCAGCCGCATCCACTTCTTTCCCCTGCCACACGTCACGCTTAGCAAGTTCAGCCATAATTTTGTCTACAAGGGCACGCTTTGCTGTTCCCCAATGCGGTGCAAGCAACTCCCCTTCCATCGCATCCCCAGTCAGGCGCTGAATAACAACAGTACTTGGGACTTTCGGCACAGCACGTGTGATGGCATCAATAAATTCCTCTTCTGTCATCGGGGTGTATTTCCCGTCACGCCACATTTTCGCCAATACAGTGTTGTCAGCAACATAGAGGCTATGAAATTTTATGCCACGTATAGGAAGTTCACACACCATTTCCACCGTACGCAAAAAATCTTCAGTTGTTTCATTCGGGAGTCCTGCAATCAGATGCACACACACCTTTATTCCACGTTCTGCAGCAAGGGTAACGGCATTAACAAAATCCTGATAAGTATGACCGCGGTTAATAAGCGAGAGCGTACGGTCATGTGCGGACTGAAGCCCCAATTCAAGCCATATTTCGTCCAAATCCTGTTTTGCGATGATATCTAATTTTTCTTCGTCGACACAATCAGGACGAGTGCCTATTGATACTCCCATAACACCCTGTAAAGATGCAATAGAAGTAAGGTTTTTAGAGAGTTTTTCAGCAGGCCCATAAGTATTGGAAAAAGACTGCAAATAGGCTATAAACAATCTCGCGTTTTGAGAGCGTGTATATTTTTTATACCAGGAATCCCACTGATCATTCAAATTCATCCCCTGGAGACCCATCCCAGACCCTGAGCCGGAAGGGTTGCAGAAGATGCAGCCAGTACGGGAAATAGTACCATCCCTGTTGGGACAGGTTGCCCCGGCATCCAGAGGGATTTTTTGTACGCGTTCCGCAAAACGATAGCGAAAGTAAGTTGCCAATTGGAGATATCTATTCATCTTCTTGAATTCTTCTCTAATTTTCTAGTTTTCAACAGGTTACGATGTAACAAGCCACATCTTATAGCCAAAGCAAGCGAGAGCATATGGCCAACGCATTAAATTTTCTTCTTGGAATGTTTTCCAACGACCTTGCTATTGACCTTGGTACCGCAAACACCTGCGTTTACGTAAAAGGGCAAGGCATTGTACTGCGCGAGCCTTCCGTAGTTGCTGTTAAAAAAGACAACCGCGGCGGCAGCGTTGTACTTGCTGTAGGGCAAGATGCCAAGCGCATGCTTGGACGTACCCCGGGCAACATCCAGGCAATCCGCCCGATGAAAGACGGCGTTATCGCAGATTTTGAAATTACGGAAGCTATGCTCCGTCATTTCATCACCAAAGTCCACAACTCCCGTCGCCTTGTGCGCCCGAGAATCATCATCTGCGTACCTACAGGCATTACTCAGGTCGAAAAACGAGCAGTTAAAGAATCAGCCCAGAGTGCCGGCGCCCGTGAAGTATACCTGATCGAAGAACCAATGGCGGCAGCAATCGGCGCCAACCTTCCGATTCAGGAACCTACTTCCAACATGGTAGTTGATATCGGCGGCGGTACGACTGAAGTTGCAGTTATCTCCCTTTCCGGTGTTGTTTACTCCAAGTCTGTTCGCGTTGGCGGTGACAAAATGGACGAAGCCATTATGACACACGTTAAACGCAAATACAGCATGCTCATCGGTGAAGCGACTGCAGAAGACATCAAAATCAAAATCGCTTCCGCATACAATATGCCGGAAGAAGAAACTCTGGAAGTAAAAGGCCGTGACCTCGTAACAGGTATTCCACAGCATATTACCATTACTTCCGAAGAAATCCGCAAAGCAATTGCAGAACAGGTAGACTCCATTGTTCAGGCTGTTCGCATTGCACTTGAACAGACTCCTCCGGAACTCGCTGCAGATATTGTAGACCGAGGTATTGTTCTCACTGGTGGTGGCGCACTGCTCAAGGGTCTCGACCAGCTTCTGCGTGAAGAAACTTCCCTGCCTATTACCGTAGTGGATGACCCGCTCTCCACTGTTGTTATCGGTACCGGTAGAGCTCTTGATAACTTGGATATTTTGAAGGAGGTAACGGTCGATTAACTCCTCACTGAAACGCATCCTTATTTTCCTGTTCACCGCTCTTCTCTTGTACCTGCTGTTGTTATCATGGAACATGCGTTCCGGTGCGGTAGACCGCTTTGCTGCCAACACAGGACTGGAATTTACAGGTGCTGTGTTGAAACCCGGCAAATGGGTAGTACACAATGCTACCGATCTGTGGAATCAATACATCTACCTGCAGGATGTACAGCAAGAGAATGTCCGGCTGCTGAAGCAAGTAGAAAAACTAAGTTTTGAACTTGCCGATGCCAGAGAAAATGTTGCCGAGTTAAAACGACTTAGGGCACTTATGAGCCTCTCTCCACCTCCTACGTGGAGCAGAGTAGCTGCCCGTGTGCTTTCTTACAGAATCGGAGTTCAGGCAGAACTGGACTCCATTATCCTTGATAAAGGCTACATAGATGGCGCTGGCAAAAATACACCTGTAGTTACCCACGAAGGTATTGTAGGCCGCATTGTTAAAGCCGGTCCTACCACCTCCTCTGCCCTACTGCTTACTGACCTTAACAGCCGCATCGCTGTTATCAGCAGTAACAACAGGACGCGAGGCCTGCTTGTGGGTTCTGGCTCCCGCGACGAGCTTCAACTTAAATATGTCCCTATCAACGCTCAGCTTGAAGAGGATGAATTGCTCGTAACGTCCGGCCTTGCAGGTGTATACCCTAAAGGATTGCCTATTGCCAAAATAGTATCCATCACGCATTCGGATATTTCGCTTTTTAAAACGGTAAAGGCTGTCCCGCTTGCCAGCCTAGGCAACCTTGAAGAAGTTATTTTGCTTCAGGCAACTCCTGTTACAGCAGAAGTTAAAGCCGAGCCTTTATCTGGAGAAACTGCTTCTTCGGAAAACGTAGAACAGAATGCAACTAACTAGCGCTGTTTTCACACGCGGACAGGGTTATGCGAAAAAGTAAGCGTCCCGTCTTTAAAAATATATTCTGGTGGCTCGGCTATACGATCGTTGCCATCTGGATGCAGTATGCAATCGCAGGTGTGGATTTTTTCATGCCTGCGGTTATCTGCTCTATGCAGGAAGAAAATCCCCGCCAAACTTTCTGGCTAATTACAATGTTCGCCCTCATTCAAGAAGGCACTGGGGCCATTGCCTTCGGCTCCTCTACATTATGGTATTGTTCCGCCCTCGTGCTCATGTACTACGGTCGATGGTTGTTCGATGCGAACAACTTCTTTTTCATCGTACTGGTATCGTGTGCTCTAGGAGTATGGAACGTAGGACTCACCTTGCTGATGGCAAACTTGCAATCATTCCAAGTTAACCTTCAATTACTTGTCGCCGACAGCTGCTTGCTAGCCGGCCTCATTCCTCTCGTCTGGTTTATTCTGTACTCACTACGGCAAGGATTCCTGCGTAATGTCAATGCAACTTGATCCGGATGGCTACCAACCACCTAAAACAGGATTATGGTTATTGCAGGGGCTTGTCTTTCTGCTTTTTCTCATATTTCTGCTCAGATTCTGGTATCTGCAAGTTCACCACGGCGATGACTTTGCCAAAAAGGCCCGTGACAACCGAATTCGTCAGGCACAGATATATGCTCCGCGCGGTCTACTACGCGCCCGTGGCGGTGAGCTGCTTGCAGAAAACCGCCCTGCATACGGTCTCGGCATCGTCCGTGAAGATGTAAAAGATACTGAGGCTACCCTTAAGCAGATCAGTTTATGGACAGGTGTACCTCTTGAAAATATTGAAAAAAGATACAAGAAAGGCCGCTGGCGCACTAAAGCATTCGAACCTCTATTGCTTGTCCCTACCATCGATTTTTCCCAGCTAGCTATCATTGAAGCTAATTCACTGGACTGGCCTGGACTGGCGGTTATGACCCGCCCTCAGCGCTACTACCCTGAGGGAGATCTCTTCGCCCATATTCTTGGCTATGTTTCAGAAGCAAACGAAAAAGAGCTGGAAGCAAATAAAGAATTAGACCTTGGCGATACCGTAGGTAAGCAAGGTCTTGAGCTCATCAAAGAAAATACCTTACGCGGTATAAAAGGTCTGCGCCAGATGGAAGTTGACATTTCCGGACGCGAATACAACTCGCAGACTCTGGAAGAGCCTTCCGCAGGCTCATCTGTCACCCTCTCCATTGATCTTGGCCTGCAACGTTTTGCAGCTAAGCAATTGGAAGGTCAGGCCGGCTGTATCGTTGTTATGGATCCAGAAACCGGTGAGCTCTATGCACTTGTTACCACCCCAAGCTTTGACCCGAATGCGTTCACTCGTGGACTAAGTCATAAGGAGTGGGCGGGACTACGTGACAACCCTAAGTTCCCGCTTCAAAACAGGGTTATTCAATCCGTTTACCCTCCAGCTTCAATCTGGAAACTGCTTATGGCAGGGTTATATCTCGAGGAAGGTATTGACCCGAATGAAAGCATTAAATGTAACGGAAAATACAAATTAGGGAACCATACATTCCGTTGCTGGAAAAAATGGGGACACGGCCCTCAAAATATGACCGAAGCGCTCGTGCATTCTTGTGACGTCTACTTCTATGAAATCGGACAACGCATCGGTATCGACAAAATTGAAGCCTTTGCACGCGAGAACGGTTTTGGAGTAAAAACCGGAATTGACCTGCCGCACGAACGTTCGGGACTTGTTCCTTCCAAAGCATGGAAGCGTAAGCGTTTCAAACAGCCATGGCAGGGTGGCGAAACTGTAATTACATCCATCGGTCAGGGTTTTACCCTAGTCACACCTGTCCAGATTGCTGTATTCATATCTTCACTGCTTAATGAAAACGGTGAGTTACTTAAACCAAACCTGTTCAAGGATGCTCCAAAAACAATTCAGGGCACATCTTCTATGACCCGAGAACAGCGTAATTTTATTCTTAAAGCAATGCAGGAAACCGTTGAAGCCAAACGCGGCACAGCACGTATTCTACGCACAAAAAAAGCTATTGTTGGCGGTAAGACCGGTACCGCACAGGTTATGAAGTTAAAAATTGATGCCAACGATAACCGCTTGAAAAACGAAGACCTTGAATACTGGCAGCGAGACCACGCATGGATGGCCGCTTGGGCAAAGTACAACGGTAAAAAATATGTAGTTGTTACTATGGTTGAACACGGCGGCGGTGGCTCCTCCACTGCAGGGCCTATTATTCGTGATATCCTGAATTACATATACGAGCACAACAAATGATTGCATTTGACAGACGCTTACTCACCCATATGAACTGGGGGTTGCTTCTTATAACAATCCTCCTGTTCGGCATTGGCGTATTGAACCTCTACTCTGCAAGTGCGTTTATGTCTCAAGAAGGTATGGCCGTTACTGCCTACTACCAGAAACAACTTGTCTGGGGTTTCATAGGGCTGGGTGTCCTCATTCTGTCCATGCTTATTGACTATCGTCACTTAAAAAGTCTGGCGTGGCCTATCTTTATTGTAACCATTATTGCACTCGCGCTGGTCCCCGTTGCCGGTAAAACCATCTATGGTGCACGCCGCTGGCTTGATCTCGGCTTCTTTAACTTTCAGCCGAGTGAACTTGCCAAGATTTCAACTATCATCATCACGGCACGACTTCTCTCCCGCTCCGCACATCCGCTGGACTGGAAAGAACTTTTTATAATGCTCGGTATCTGCTCCATTCCAGCTGCTCTCATTTTGACTCAGCCGGACCTTGGAACAACACTGAACATGCTGCTTAACGTAGGTGGAATCATCTTGTTCCGTGGACTTACACGCCGTGTTTTTAAAACATGCGCGGTTGTAATCCCATCTCTCATACCTTTGGGCTGGCTATGCATGTTGGATTACCAACGGCAACGAGTGCTCACATTCCTCAACCCGGGGGATGACCCTCTGGGAGCTGGTTACCAGATTATCCAATCTCAAATTGCTATCGGTTCCGGTCAACTTACAGGAAAAGGCTTCCTTGGTGGCACACAGTCACAGTTGCGTTTTTTACCGGAAAAGCATACGGATTTTGCTATTGCTGTTTTCGGGGAAGAATGGGGATTCATTGGCTGTCTTTTGCTTTTATCTCTATTCTGTCTCTTCTTGCTGGCTATATTTACCACCAGCAGAGATGCTAAAGACCGTTTCGGTTCTTTTTTATCCGCCGGCGTTTTCTTTTACTTCTTCTGGCAATTCCTCATCAACATGGGAATGGTAATGGGACTTATGCCGGTAGTTGGCATTCCACTACCTTTTATCAGCTACGGCGGCAGTGCTACGGTGGTAAACCTCTGCCTCATCGGTCTAGTACTAAATGTCTCTATGCGACGTTTTGTTTTCAAAACAGATTAACCTGTTATACGATTTTTTTGATACGCGACGTGCGTGAGTAGAAAGGAGTCTCCAATGGCTAAAGACGAAATCAACGCCTTTTTAGGTTCTGGCACCATTTACGAAGGTAAGCTGAACTTTCAGGGGTCTGTACGCATCGACGGCAATTTTACCGGCGAAGTGTTTTCCGAAGGCACTCTGGTTGTTGGTAAAGATGCCAAAATGAAAGGCCAGATCCGTGTAAGCCAAATGATCCTGTCCGGACATATTACTGGCGAAGTTTACGCCACAGACCGCGTTGTACTGCACAAAACTGCCAATCTCGTAGGCACACTTCACACCCCTGCTCTTGTCATGGAAGAAGGCGCTAAAATAGAAGGTCAAATCTCCATGAACGGTAACACTGAAGCCATGGTTGCCGAACCAGCAGCATAACCTCCGACCACTCTTTAATTTTTGTAAAAAAAACCGCCGAAAGGCGGTTTTTTGTTTACGGTTACATTTTATAAATAAAATTCTCCCACAACTTTTTACAACCATTAAATATTTCTTTCTTCCACCTTGTGCAATAATGCGCGTCCACGTAACTCATCAAAGTCACATAGTTAGGCAGATAAACCCCCACCGCCGGTGAATTACATTTTTCGTCAATGCACGATTATCAAGTGTTCCCGAGCGACTGTTTAACTACACAGTAACCCTTTTTTTTAAAAAAGGTTTTGACACAACATAGTGAATCAGCTAATTCGGAAACGACTTTGAGCTTAAATTCACAACCTCACCAAGGGAGCAGGCATGATCGATTTGGATATTACGTTACTTATCCAATTGGTGAACTTCCTCATCGTGCTGGTTGGCTTGAACGCACTCCTGATCCGCCCCATCCGGGAGATTATCAAGCAACGCCAGGACAAGATGTTAGGGCTGCTTGGCGACGCCGAACAGTTCGTCGAAGCCTCTGACTCCAAAATCAAGAACTACGAGAACGCTCTTACTGAAGCGCGTAAAGCAGCAGTTGCTGAACGCGAAAAAGTAAAAGAGGCCGCTCTCGCTCAGGAAGCAGACATTGTAGCCAAGGCAACCGCAGACGCCCAGGCATCTATTGCTGCATCCAGAGAAAAAGTCGCTACCGATGTAGCAGCAGCAATGGGTACTCTGAAAGGGCAAGTGGGCGCTCTTGCAGAACAAACCATGGCTAAAGTGCTCGGATAGCCGCGAAAGCGTTGAAGGAGGGTTCGCTTTGAACAAGCTGAGAACTATAGTCGGTGCATCGACGCTGGTACTGCTTATGGCAGGCACTGCGTTCGCGCAATCCGACGGACATGGCTTACCGTGGGATAACTTCGCTTACCGCGTAATTACCCTCGCAGTCGTACTCGGCGTCATCTGGTATGCAGCTGGAAGCAAGATTAAATCCTTCTTTAAAGGCCGTTCAACCGGCATTGAAGAAGAGTTGATTTCTCTTGAATCCCGCAAAGCAGATGCAAAAGCCAAGCTAGCTGAAGTAGAGCAGCGAATTGCCAACATGGATGCAGAAGCCCAGAGCATCCTTGATGAATACCGTAAACAGGGTGAAGCAGCTCGTGCTGCTATCATTGAGCGTGCTGAAAAGTCCGCTGTCCAGATTACGGAACAGGCAGGCAAAGCTGCAGAAAACGAAGTAAAGCAGGCAATGGAGCAGATGCGTGAAGAAATGGCAGACCTTGTTGCTGAAGCTGCTGAGCAGATGATTGCTAAGAAGCTCGACAAGAAAGGCCATGAGGCACTCATCGATAAATACTTAACTAAGGTGGTGCTCAGTTGACCGGTAACATCATAGCACGCAGATATGCCAGGGCGCTTTTCTCCCTAGGCAAGAAAGCTGGTTCTGAAGAACTGAAAGCTTTCGGCAAGGAGCTTGATGCACTGGCTGGAGTGATCAAGAGCACACCTGAGCTTGGCAAAATATTCCGGAATCCAATCATCTCTATCGATGAAAAAAAAGCAGTTTTAGCTTCTTTATTGGATAAAGGACAGGTTAGCGCTATTGTCCGCAACTTCTGCAATTTGCTTGCGGACAAAGATCGTCTTTCCACCATTCCGGAAATTCAAGCCTTTTACAATGTTCTGCTTGATGCCGACCAGGGTGTTGTTCGCGGTGAACTTATTACCGCAATCAAACTTCCAAAGGCCAAGTGCGATAAAGTAAAATCCCAATTGGAAAAACAGGCTGGCCAGAAGCTGTTCCTGTCTTTCAGCACAGACAAATCCATTCTTGGTGGCGTAGTTCTGAAAGTAGGAGACAAGGTACTCGATGCTAGCCTTAGAGCACAGCTGGGTATCTTGAAAGAAAACATCAAGAGGGGTGAGTAGGGCCATGCAGATTAAAGCAGAAGAAATCTCCCAAATTATTGAAAGCCAGATCGAGAATTACGAGCAGCGCGTAGAAATGAGCGAAACCGGTACCGTACTGTACGTAGGTGACGGTATTGCTCGTGTATACGGTGTTCGTAACGCTATGGCCATGGAGCTGCTGGAATTCCCAGGCGGCCTTATGGGCATGGTTCTTAACCTCGAAGAAGACAACGTTGGTGTTGCTCTTCTTGGCGACGACACAGGCGTTAAAGAAGGCGATCCAGTAAAACGTACTGGTCAGATCTTCTCCGTACCAGTTGGTGACGCAGTTATGGGTCGCGTATTGAACCCACTGGGTCAGCCACTTGACGGCCTTGGACCAGTAGAAGCTGAAGAGGTTCGTCCTGTTGAGCTTAAAGCTCCTGGTATCATCGCACGTAAATCCGTTCACGAGCCAATGCCTACCGGTATTAAAGCTATTGACGCAATGACCCCAGTAGGTCGTGGTCAGCGTGAACTGGTTATCGGCGACCGTCAGGTTGGTAAAACCGCTGTTTGTCTCGATGCTATTATTGCACAGAAAAACACTGATATTCACTGCTTCTACGTAGCAATCGGTCAGAAAAAATCTACCGTTGCTCTTGTAGCAGATACCCTTAAGAAGCACGGCGCGATGGAATACACCACCATCATCTCCGCTACCGCTTCTGAACCGGCACCACTGCAGTTCATTGCTGCATACACCGGTTGTACCATGGCTGAGCACTACCGTGACAATGGTAAACACGCACTCATCATTTACGATGACCTTTCCAAACAGGCTACTGCGTACCGCCAGATGTCTCTCCTGCTCCGTCGCCCTCCAGGACGTGAAGCGTTCCCAGGTGACGTATTCTACCTGCACTCCAGACTCCTTGAACGTGCAGCTAAAGTAAACGACGATCTCGGTGCTGGTTCCATGACTGCTCTGCCAATCATTGAAACTCAGGCCGGTGACGTATCTGCATACATTCCTACCAACGTAATTTCCATTACTGACGGTCAGGTATACCTTGAGCCAAACCTCTTCAACGCCGGTATCCGTCCTGCGATTAACGTAGGTCTTTCCGTATCCCGAGTTGGTGGTGCTGCTCAGATTAAAGCTATGAAGCAGGTTGCAGGTACCATGCGTCTTGATCTTGCTCAGTACCGTGAACTCGCAGCATTTGCTCAGTTCGGTTCTGACCTTGATAAAGCAACACAGGCTAAACTGAACCGCGGTGCCCGTCTCGTTGAGCTGCTCAAACAGCCTCAGTACGAGCCAATGGAATTCTGCGATCAGGTTGCTTCTATGTATGCTGCTACTCGTGGCTTCATGGATGACGTTGAGGTTGAACAGATTCGTGCTTTCGAAGCCGGTTTGCTTGACTTCCTTCGTACTTCCAAGTCCGACATTCTTGCTGACCTCAAAGATCGTGAAGTAATTGACGATAACATTGAAGGTCGCCTGAAAGCCGCTATTGACGAGTTCAAAAAAAGCTTTAGCGCTTAAGGATTGGAGGTAGTTTATGCCTTCATTGAAAGATGTCCAACTACAGATTGCCGGGGTAAAGAAAACCAAGCAGATTACAAAAGCAATGAACATGGTTGCTTCTGCAAAACTGCGTGGTGCCCAGTCTCGCATCGAACGCTTCCGCCCTTATGCGGAGAAATTCTACGAGATGTTGGGTGATCTTGCCAGCAAGGCAGATGAAAATGCGCATCCACTGCTTGAAGTCCGCGAGGAAATCAAGACTTGTGCGATCGTACTTGCAACTTCCGACCGCGGACTCTGCGGCAGCTTTAACGCCGGCCTTATCTCTAAGGCTGAAAAGCTTGCCAAAGCAAAAGCTGCGGAAGGTAAAGAAGTTAAATTCTACTGCATTGGTAAAAAAGGACGTGATTTTGCCCAGAAATCCGAGTTTGACCTTGTAAAAGGCTATCCGGATTCCATGGGTAACTTTGACTTCTCCCTTGCCAGTGAGCTTGGAACAGAAGTTATTCACGCATACCTCAGCGGTGAATTTGATGAAGTTGTACTCATTTACGGCGAATTCGTAAGCATGGCTAAACAGGTACCTGTTGAACAGCAGATCCTGCCTATGTCCTCTGATGCAGCACCTGAGGTTGAAGAAGATACCACAGGCGTCAAAAAAGAGTTCATTTACGAACCAGCTGTAGAAGGTCTTCTTGCAGAGCTTCTGCCCCGCTTTATTAAGGTCCAGATTTACCGTGGTCTGCTTGATACTTCTGCATCTGAGCATGCAGCACGTATGGCAGCTATGGATAACGCCACAAAGAACTGTGACGAAATGGTTGATAACCTGACACTTATCTTTAACAAGACCCGTCAGGCCGCCATTACCAGTGACCTCATGGATATTGTCGGTGGCGCTGAAGCGCTGAAAGGATAAGTAAGGGAGCGAATAAGCTATGGCTAACGTAGGTAAAATCGTTCAGGTTATCGGCGCGGTTGTTGATATCGAATTTGCCGATGGCAACCTGCCGAATATTCTGAATGCTGTTAAAATTGATAACCCGAATAACACCGACGCCCCTGTGCTCATCTGTGAAGTTGCACAGCACCTTGGCGACAACGTAGTTCGTACCATCGCGATGGACGCTACTGAAGGTCTTGTTCGTGGTATGGAAGTAACCGATACTGGCGCAGCTATTACTGTACCAGTTGGTGATGCTTCCCTTGGCCGCATCATGAACGTTGTTGGTGTACCAGTGGATGAAATGGGTCCTATTGACGCTAAAAAGCGTATGCCTATTCACCGCCCTGCTCCGGATTTCACCGAGCAGGACACTAACGTTGAAGTTCTTGAAACCGGCATTAAAGTTGTAGACCTTCTCATTCCATTCCCTAAGGGTGGTAAAATGGGTCTCTTCGGTGGTGCGGGTGTAGGTAAGACCGTTATTCTCATGGAAATGATTAACAACATCGCTAAGCAGCACGGTGGTATTTCCGTATTCGCTGGTGTTGGTGAGCGTACCCGTGAAGGTAACGACCTTTACCATGAAATGAAAGACGCGGGCGTTCTTGAGAAAGCTGCCCTCGTTTACGGTCAGATGAACGAACCTCCGGGAGCACGTGCACGTGTTGCGCTTACTGCTCTCACCTGTGCGGAATACTACCGTGATGAAGAGAACCAGGACGTGCTTCTCTTCGTTGACAACATCTTCCGCTTTACTCAGGCTGGTTCCGAAGTATCTGCGCTCCTCGGTCGTATGCCATCTGCGGTAGGTTACCAGCCTACTCTCGGTACTGACCTTGGTGGCCTTCAGGAACGTATTACATCCACAACCAAAGGTTCTATTACCTCTGTTCAGGCTGTATACGTACCTGCTGATGACTTGACTGACCCTGCTCCAGCTACCACATTCTCTCACCTTGACGGTACTCTCGTACTTTCCCGTCAGATTGCGGAACTTGGTATTTACCCAGCGGTAGACCCGCTTGACTCTACCTCCCGTATTCTTGACCCTAACGTTGTAGGTGAAGAACACTATGCTATCGCTCGTGAAGTGCAGATGATCCTCCAGAAGTACAAAGACCTTCAGGACATCATCGCTATTCTCGGTATGGACGAACTCTCTGATGATGACCAGCTCGTTGTAGCACGTGCTCGTCGTATTCAGCGTTTCCTCTCCCAGCCGTTCCACGTAGCGGAAGTATTTACCGGTACCCCTGGTGAATATGTTAAACTTGAAGACACCATCAAAGGCTTCCGTGGCATTCTTGATGGTGACTACGACCACATGGCCGAGAACGACTTCTACATGGTCGGCGGCATCGAAATGGCTATCGAGAAGTACAACCAGGGTCAGCAGGCTTAATCCAGAAAAGGAGCTGACTTATGGAAAATACACTTCGTCTCGAGATTGTTACGCCAGATCGGCTCGTACTTAGCGAAGATGTGGACTACGTAGGCGCACCTGGTTTCGACGGTGAGTTTGGTATCCTTCCAAATCACATCCCGTTCCTTGCTGCCCTGCAGGTTGGCCCTCTGCACTACAACGCTGATGGACAGACACGTTACGTGTTTATCTCCGGTGGGTTTGCAGAGATCTCCGACAACAAGGTAACCGTCCTTGCTGAGGCTGCTGAGCGCGCTGAAGATATCGATATCGATCGTGCGCGTCAGGCTAAAGAGCGTGCAGAACAGCGTATGTCCATGGAAATGGACAATGTTGACTACGCTCGTGCACGAGCAGCTCTTGCTCGAGCACTTCACCGCCTCAAACTGCTTGAATCTTAATAAGATTCAGACAATCGCAATATAAAAAGCAGGCTGTTTTCGAACAGCCTGCTTTTTTATTTTTTAACGATTTCAGTCCCCTGCCCTGTCCCCTCCCTCCCTTCAACTCCCGTCCTGTGCTCTCTTACGTATTTTCTTATAAGCATCTATTATAGGTTTCTACTAGACAAGCCCCCGTTCCCACACGTAGTACATATGCGTTAGAAGTACTTGTTACCATGTTATCTCAGGAGTGATAATGTCTGCCAGAGAAACAATCGGAGCACTTGTGCTTGCCGCGGGTAAAGGAACCCGTATGCACTCTGACAAGCCTAAGGTTCTTCAAGAGCTTTTAGGCGCACCAATGCTCCGTTACGTATATACAGCGTTAGATCCTCTTTTCGGGGAAGGCATCTGGACTGTTATCGGTCATAAGTCTGAAATGATCGAACAGGCATTTGCAAACGAAAATAGAAACTTTATTCATCAAACCGAACAGCTCGGTACAGGACACGCATTACAGACAGCTTGGGACGAACTTATAGAGTCCGGCCTTTCCCACGTGCTTGTCATTAACGGTGACACACCGTTATTACCGCAGCCACGTCTCATCAATTTTTTAAAAGAGTCTTTAGCCAGTAACGCTGATATTGGCTTCATGACCCTTACCCTCCCGCAACCTGGCTCGTTCGGCCGCGTTGTGCGTCATCTTGGCGATGTAGCAGCTATTATCGAAGCAAAAGACTACGATGAAAGCTTACATGGTCCGGAACCCCGTGAGATCAATGCAGGCATTTACCTGCTTAAAATCGCAAGTGTTGCCCCGCTTCTCAAACGCCTCAGCAACGAGAACAAAAGCGGCGAATACTATATCACCGACCTCGTAGGATTTGCTGTTGAACAACAAATGACTGTTGTCGGCGTTGACTGTGGAAACGATCCACATCTTCTCGGCATCAATAATCCTGCAGAGCTTGTCCGTTCAGAATCCCTGCTCCGCGCCAACCTTGTTATGGAATGGCTTGAACAAGGTGTCACCATCCATGCACCGGAATACGTCCGTCTTGGGCCAATGGTTACTCTTGAACCCGGTGCAGTCTTGCATGGTCCGTGCGAACTCTACGGTACAACACACGTTTCACGCGGTGCAGAAATTTATTCTAACACTTGGATTAAAGATTCCAATTTAGCGGAAGGATGTGTTATTCATCCATTTAGCCACCTTGAAGGTGCAACCGTGGGAAAAAACTGCTCTGCAGGTCCTTACGCACGCCTTCGTCCAGGTGCTGTCATGGAACAGGGTTCCAAAGTCGGTAACTTTGTTGAAATGAAAAAATCCGTATTAGGAGAAGGCTCCAAAGCAAATCACTTCACTTATCTTGGGGATGCTGAAGTGGGCACAGGTGTTAACATTGGCGCAGGTACTATTACCTGTAACTACGACGGTGTTAACAAGCACAAAACAACCATTGAAGATGGTGCCTTTATCGGCTCTAACACCTCTCTGGTTGCCCCTGTTTGCGTAGGGCAAAATGCACTTATTGGCGCAGGCTCCGTTATAACTAAAGATATTCCTGAAAACTCTATTGCTATTGCTCGCGCTAGGCAAAAGAACTTGCCTAAAAAACGCTAGTATTGATTTCTCGTACCAAAAAGGATAGTTAAAGCTTATGGAACTTATAGACCGTTTAGAACAAAGACTGGAATCTCTTCTTGAAGAAATTGAAACCCTTAAGAACGAAAACATTCAGCTTAAAGAAGAAGTTGAAGTAAGCCTTTCTGTGCTTGAAGAAGAGAACCGTTCATTAAAGGAAGAATTGGAACAAGAACGTTCCACGAAAGAAGCAGTTATGGGTCGTATCGACGGTCTGCTGTCTAAACTTTCAACCTCTTCAGACTCAATGTAGTACATTATGCGCAGCTTCAACCTGAAGATACTCGGCACTGAAGTCTCTTTCAAATCGGAAGCAGACCACGACACTGTCGAACGAGCAAAAGTGCTCGTAGAAGATCGCTATAATGCGCTCTACAGTCCGGGTATGCCTATAAGCAAGGAAAAGTTGCTCACCTTCCTTCTTTTAGGACTTGCTGATGATTATTTGCAAACAGCAGATAAGCTGCATGCGCTTGAAGAGCGATTAGAACGACTAACAACGAAAGTGGAAAGCTGCGCAGATAATAACGCAGCACCGCAGGAATAATCTGTCTAACTTTTGCATATGTTCCTGCTCATAGTACGCAATACTGTATTATTGTAATGCAGTCAGTCGGGGCTTTTTTCCACTTTCACTTTATATATAAAGGCACAGTTGTGCTCTAAACTTGTACATCTCAGATTCACCAAATCTGTGTGTAATAACGGGAGAAAAGGTATGAGTCTGATCTCATTCGGGCTCGTCCTTGTAGGTGCTATCATTGGAGCTGGTTCCGGATACGCACTGCATAAAGTTGTTTCCTCTAAGCGAATGGGTGACGCAAAGGAACTTTCCACACGCATCATTGAAGAAGCTCGCAAGGAAGCACAGGCTCAAAAGAAAGAAATCATTCTTCAGGGTCAGGACGAGATTTACAAACAAAAACGCGAAATTGAGCGTGAATTTAAAGACCGTGAAAATGAAACAAAAACTCGCGACCGTAAAATTCAGGAACTCAGTGAACGCGTAGAACGCAAACGCGAACAGGCTAACCAGAAAGAGCAGGAACTGCTTTCACTGGAAAAAGACCTCACTCGTAAAGAGCGTAAGCTTGAAGATAAAATTACCCTGCTTGATTCCAAACTGGATGAGCAGGAATTGAAATTACAAGAAGTATCTGGCCTCACCATTGAAGAAGCAAAAGAACGCCTCTTCAATGAAGTGGAAGCACGCACCAAGCATGAAGCCGCTAAAATGATCCGCCAGATCGAAATGGAAGCAAAAGAGACTGCAAACCGCAAATCTCAGCACATCATTGCTACTGCTATCCAGCGCTACGCAGGTGACTACGTAGGTGAACAGACCGTTACCGCTGTAACCTTGCCAAGCGAAGACATGAAAGGACGCATCATTGGCCGTGAAGGGCGCAACATCCGCGCTATCGAAGCAGCCACCGGTGTTGACCTCATCATCGACGATACCCCTGAAACTGTAATCCTTTCTGCTTACAGCCCGCTGCGTCGTCAGATTGCCAAAATGGCACTTGAACGTCTCATCAGCGATGGCCGTATCCACCCTGCACGCATCGAAGATGTTGTTCGCAAGGTTGAACAGGAACTGGAAGTACAGCTTCGTGAAGTAGGTGAACAGGCTACATTTGATGCTGGCGTTCACGGTATCCACCCAGAGCTTATCAAGTTCCTCGGTCAGCTTAAATACCGCACAAGTTTCTCTCAGAACGTGCTGCAGCACTCTCTGGAAGTTTCTTCCCTCTGTGGCATGATGGCTGCTGAGCTTGGCCTTGATGTTAAAAAGGCTAAACGTGCAGGTCTGCTGCACGACCTTGGTAAAGCTGTTGACCATGAAGTTGAGGGCCCGCACGCACTCATCGGTGCTGATCTGGCTAAAAAATACGGCGAAGCTAAAGATATTATACACGCAATTGCAGCGCACCATGAAGATACTCCGCCGACCACTGCTCTTGCTGTTCTCGTTCAGGCCGCGGACTCCCTGTCCGGCGCCCGTCCAGGTGCTCGTAAAGAACTCCTTGAGAACTACGTAAAACGCCTTGAAGAACTTGAAGGCATTGCAACAGCATTTGACGGCGTAGCTAAAGCATACGCTATTCAGGCTGGTCGAGAAATCCGTGTTATGGTTAACTCCGATAACGTTGATGACGACTCCACCTACCTGCTCTGCAAAGAGATTGCTGATAAGATTGAAAACAATCTTACCTACCCGGGTCAGATTCGCGTAACCGTAATCCGCGAACGCCGCGCAGTAGGCTTTGCAAAATAGCAAGACGCTCTCTAGAGTACGTAAAAAAGACCGCACATTGTGTGGTCTTTTTTTATGCGCTACATAAATACGAGATTAACTGTTCAACCAGAGAAGAATGAGTTTCCCTTCACATGAAGCTATTGAGTATGTAGTATTGAATCAGTCAGTTATATATTCATTTTTTCAGTTTTCTAATCACGGTTGCCAACTATGTTACCAACACTTCTTGTTCATCCGGATCCAGAAATCCGCACACAGCTCAGAAAATTTTTCGAGCCAGTTGATTTTGTGCGAATAGTGGGCGAGGCCGTGCATGTAGACGAGGCACTTGAACTGCTTAGTGCCATTGAATATGCAGTTCTTGTTGTGGCAGTTTCCATACAAGAACCACGAGACGGCTTTGAACTCACGCGGCGCCTCCGCGGACGCACCAAACAACCTGCTCTTATTTTTCTGGCAGACAATGAGGACGACGCTTTTACAGCGTTTGAACTCGATGCCACAGATTATCTCATTTTTCCTTGTACACAAGAACGGTTTGCGCGTTCTGTTTCGCGTCTTGAGCAATTCAGGATGCACTTCAACCTCGCGCAGGAACCATCCACACAATGGCAGGAACCAACTGTCCGTGACTCTTCCGACGATATGCAGGAAGAACCGGAACAAACACTGCAACTTCCTTTAGAAGAGGAAGAGCAGGACCAGTTCCTCCACGCGTTACGACAGGCATGGGAGCTTACAGAAAAATTCCGCCCCGCAGAGATCGAAAAACTTGCTATCACCTCTGGCGGACGCACTATGCTGTTGCCGTACAACGAGATTATCTTTATTGAAGCCAGCGAAGACTACACCTATGTCCACACCGCTTCAGGAAAACACCTAACCTCGTACAGGTTGAAAATCCTTGAAGCCAGACTGCGCCCGCACAACTTTTTCCGTGCGCATCGTAAGTTCCTTGTGAATCTTGATATGGTTACAGAAATCGCATCACTTCCCGGCTCTAACTTTATGCTGAGAACAGCCGGACGTACTCGCATTGAAATTCCTATCAGCCGCAGGCGGTTAGGCGAACTCAAACAAGTTTTGGGGCTATAGCATGACAGACAACACACAACCTACATCTAACGGCACTATTGAATCTCTTTTAACGGAACAACGTGTCTTCCGTCCTCTGCCGCGTGTTATTGCAGACTCTGCTGTAAACCCTGCTGATCTCAAACATGCCCACCACAAAGCTAACGTTAATAGCTTGGCCTACTGGGAAGATGCCGCAGAACGACTTCAATGGTACCGACGCTGGGACACCGTTCTTAACGAGACGGATGCCCCCTTCTACAAATGGTTTTACGGTGCTCGCTGTAACATAGTTCACAATGCCCTCGACAGGCATATAACCTCCCCTAACCGCAACAAACTTGCGCTTATCTGGGAAGGTGAACCGGGCGATACCAGACGACTCACATACTTTGAGCTTTACAGGGAAGTTAACAAGTGCGCCAACGCACTACGCGAACTTGGTGTAACTAGAGGTGACAGAGTAGTCATCTATCTTCCATCCCTGCCGGAGACCGTTATATCCATGCTGGCGGCAGCTAAAATCGGCGCAATTCATAGTGTCGTATTCGCTGGATTCTCTGCCAATGCTCTCGCGGAGCGTATTGAAGATGCAAAACCAAAAATCATCATTACGGTTGATGCCTTCTACCGTAACGGTCGAATTCTCTCGCTTAAGCCGCTTGTCGATGAAGCACTGAAACAGGTTGAACACTCTGTAGACCACACCATTGTTGTGCACCGCACTCATGTAACAGTAGACATGGATACAGAAAAAGATTTGTGGTGGCATGATATTATGCGCGGCAAATCCTACGAAGCCATAACAGAAACTATGGATGCAACCGACCCGTTGTTCATGCTCTACACTTCCGGCACAACAGATAAGCCCAAGGGTGTTGTCCATTCCCATGGCGGCTATATGGTCGGGGTTCATCACACCTTCACTCAGGTTTTTGACAACAACGCTACCGATATTTTTTGGTGTACTGCTGACGTAGGTTGGATTACAGGACACTCGTACGTGGTCTACGGTCCCCTCATGGCAGGGACCACTACCTTTATTTATGAAGGGCATCAGCTATATCCGGAAGCAGGAAGATTATGGTCTGTAGTTGAACGCTGGGGTATTTCCGTACTCTATACAGTGCCGACACTTATCCGTATGCTTATGCGCTTTGGTGAGAAATACGCCCTACGTCATGATTTAAGTACACTTCGCCTGCTCGGCACTGTCGGTGAACCAATTTCACCGGAAGCATGGGTCTGGTTTCATAAGCACATCGGCAAAGGGAAATGCCCGTTGCTGGATACATGGTGGCAAACTGAAACCGGAATGATCATGATTTCCCCGTACCCGATTTCTATACTCAAACCGGGGTCTGTAGCTCGACCGTTACCTGGAATTGATGTTGATATCATTGATGATGATGGTAACACAGTGCCAACAGGAAAAGGTGGATATCTGGTCATCAAAAAACCTTGGCCAGCTATGATTACGACTCTTTTCAATGACGATGAGGCCTACAAGGATATATACTGGTCGCGATTCCCCGGATGTTACTGCTCCGGAGATATTGCCCGAAAGGACGAGGACGGATACATCTGGCTGCAAGGTCGCGCTGATGATGTAATATTGATCTCAGGACACCGCATCGGAACAGCTGAATTTGAAGCTGCGTTTGCCACACATCCGCTTGTGGCAGAGTGTGCCGTCATCGGTATTCCCGACACCATTCGAGGTGAAGTGGCAAAAGCTTTTGTCGTACTTAAGGAAGATACAGACACGCTGTACCTTATGGACGAAGAAGAGGAAACAGAACAGCAACTCATTGACCATGTCCGTGCTGAACTCGGCTCAATTGCTGTTGTTGGTTCCATAGAAATTCGTGACACCCTGCCGCGTAACCGTAGTGGTAAAATCATGCGCAGACTACTACGCGCAGAGGCCACCGGAGGTGACCGTGGAGATACCAGTACATTAGAAGAAGACCCGTTCTGGGCAACAATCAAATAGGACCGTTGCACCGTGCAATCTGTCCGGCATTGTTGTCCGCCCAGTTGAACGTGGTGCATTATTATTTTTCGGAGATAACATGGCATTAAAAATAGCAGTACTTGCGTCCGGTTCCGGCTCAAACTTACAATCTATTATTGATGCCGTAGAACGCGGTTCGCTGGAAGCAGATATCCGTCTGGTTCTATGCAACCGCAGCGATGCCTTTGCGCTTGAACGCGCAAAAAAAGCAGGAATACCAACAGCTACCATTCTTCATGCAGGCTACGAAAACAGAGAAGCATTTGATGCGGCTATGATCGAGCAACTTCAAGCTGCTGGTGCTGATCTTATCGTACTTGCTGGTTTTATGCGTCTACTGACTCCTTTGTTCATTCAAACATTTTCAGGACGCATTATTAACATCCATCCTGCCCTGCTTCCTTCCTTCAAAGGAGCACATGGCATTGCAGATGCTGTTGATTACGGTGTAAAGCTGGCAGGATGCACTGTACATTTCGTAGATGAAATTATGGACAATGGTGCTATTATTGCTCAAGCAGTGGTTCCATTTTCTTCTGAAGAGTCAGCAGAGATTGTGCAGAAGCGTGTTCTTTCATTTGAGCACCGCATTTACCCGCAAGTCTTACAGTGGATTGCTACCGGACGTGTAACCCAAGACGGACGTAAAGTTTTTGTGCAGGATACAGGCTTACCTAAGGTAGTGCCTGACGGCAGCTTTATTGTTTCACCTCAATTAGAAGATGGATTTTAGGGAATGAAAATAGGGCGAGTTAATCTAGCTTCAGTAAACCTTAACCTGCTTGTTGCGCTAAAAGCGTTGCTGGATGAAGGCAACGTTACCCGCGCAGCAAGTCGTTTAAACATTACGCAAAGTGGTATGAGTAAAAACCTGCGACACCTACGGGAACTCTTTGATGACCCGCTTCTGGTTCGTAGCGGCAACCATTTTGCCCTCACTGAACGTGCTGTGGAACTTAGCCAGAATCTAGAACGCATTCTTGGTGAAGTAACAGAATTACTCGACCGCAGCAGCTTTGATCCGGCAGAATGTACTCGCACATTTACATTCGCCACATCTGACTATGTGGCCGAATATATCTTCCCCACCGTTTTGGAAAGCTACCGAAAAGTTGCTCCTAACATTTCCATCAATCTAGAAATTGCGGATGAAACCTCTATCAGTAAGCTATCGAACGGTTCATACGATCTGATTACATCCATGCTGGATTCCCAGTATCAGGGGCTGCATCACCTTGTTATCGGCCGCGATCAATTCGCCTGCTGCATGCGCAAGGATCATCCACTAATGCGACGTGGTGGCGGACTTTCCCTCAATGAATACTGTACACTCGAGCACGCTGCCATTACTGGCGGTGGGGACAAAGTTCATATTATTGATGCTGAACTGGCTAAAATCGGCAAGCGTCGTACAATACGATTTTCTGCCACACTGTTTACGACAGTCTGTAAAGTTGTAAGTAACTCTGATATGATTGCGACAATGCCAAGCCATATTGCAAGCAACCTTGCCCCCGAATTCGGCCTATCATGGTGCGCACTACCTTTCTATATTGAGTCCTTCGACTATACTATTGCATGGCATGAACGACAGCATCATGATGCCTCACATATATGGTTCCGCAATATGATGCAGCAGCTTATTCAATCCAGCCTATACAGTCATATGGCACAGGAAGCACCGAGTGACATATTGTGCGTGCTATAAATGGAGAAGAGTATGAGCAACGAAAAAAACGACGTCCGTAGTCTTTCCCTGTCAACAGCAGATAAAAACTACCTGAAAAATCTCGTACAGTGGAGCATTACCACGTACTTTGAAGGTGCTCGTCCTCTTGAAGAAAAAGCCGTTCCGAAGCCGGATAACCCTGCGCTTACAGAAGAGCTTGGCGCTTTTGTCACGCTGAAAAAAAGTGGTGCACTTCGCGGCTGCATCGGCAATGTCGTCGGAAAGGGACCACTATATATCACCGTAGCCCGCATGGCTCGCGCCGCTGCATTTGAAGACCCTCGTTTTCCGCCGGTCTCAGAATCTGAATTTGCTGATCTTTCAGTAGAAATCTCTATCATGGGACCAATCAGCATCTGTCCGGACACTGACCTTATTAAAATAGGCAGGCACGGACTCATTATGCAGTACGGATCATACTCCGGCCTGCTCCTTCCTCAGGTTCCTAAAGAATTGCATTGGGACCGTAAAACATTTCTAGAGCAAACTTGCGTAAAAGCAGGGCTCAAACCCGACATGTGGCAGCATCCGGAGACAAAAATCCTCTGGTTTGAAGCCTACGTATTTTAATCCACACTCAAACAACCATCTTTAATCCATACACTTTCATAAAGTGTATGGATAATCCTGCTTGCTTGGACAAACAATATCTTGCATGATCGTGCCGCGCACATGGGTGTGCGTATTATCCTTCACATATATTGCACGACATTCTGGAGAGCCTACCATGTCCGACGCAGATCGCCGCCGAATGTATATTTTTCTGCTTGTTATGACCATTGCTGTTGCAACTGGTTTTCAAGCGTGGCGCACCCTCTACAACAACTTTGCAGTTGATATTGTAGGACTGACAGGCCAACAGATCGGTATCATTCAATCCGTTCGCGAAATTCCGGGTTTTCTCGCCCTGCTTGTCATCTACATTCTGCTCTTTATTGCAGAGCACCGCCTTGCCCCTATCTCTATAGCCATTCTTGGACTTGGAGTAGGACTGACAGGCTCGCTGCCTACATATCACGGAATGATCATCACAACGCTCATTATGAGCTTCGGTTTCCACTATTATGAGACAATAAACCAGTCACTTATACTCCAATATTTTGATTTGAAAAAAGCTCCTGTCATCATGGGTAGACTCAGAGCTATGGGCTCTGCAACCAACCTTATTGTAGGTGGCGCTATCTTCCTGTTGAGCATGGCGTTAAACTTCCAGCAGCTTTTTTGGCTATTCGGTATCATTGTTATTCTCGCAGCCTTCTGGTGTTTAACGCAAAACCCAACATCAGCTAACGTACATCCGCAGCACAAAAAAATGATTCTGCGCTGGCGTTACTGGCTGTTCTATCTTCTTAACTTTTTTGCGGGAGCACGCAGACAAATTTTTGTGGCATTTGCAGTTTTCCTTATGGTGGATAAATTCCAATTCACCATTCAAGAAATCACCCTGCTCTTCATTGCCAACAACGTCATCAACTGGTGGCTTTCACCTGCTATTGGCCGTGCCGTTAACAAGTTCGGTGAACGCAAGGTACTTTCCTTGGAATATGCAGCCATGATTGTAGTCTTTATTTCATACGCCTATGTTGAATCTAAGATGCTCGTAGCACTTCTATATGTGCTGGATCATATTTTCTTCAACTTCTCCTTGGCGATTAAATCCTACTTCCAAAAGATTGCAGACCCATCCGACATTGCGCCTTCCATGGCAGTCAGCTTTACAATTAACCACATTGCAGCAGTCGTTGTTCCGGCTCTTGGCGGCATGCTCTGGATGGTCGACTACAAAATTCCGTTCCTTGCGGCGGCAGGACTAGCAGGGGTTTCTCTTACATTAGTCCAACTTATCCGCACACCGGACAATAGATAACACTTAACTCACTGACATCGCTCACAGTACGTGCTATGTAAAGTCACATACGTAACGAAATGACATAAGGAGAACCAAGTGAAACGATTACTCTGCTTCGTACTCATTTGTATTACATTTACGGTACTCACTGCATTTGCAGAAGCTGCACCAAAAACAACCAAGGCAACGCAATCTGCCCAACCTAAAGCAGATAAACCTGCTGTTATCACTTCCCGCACAACTCCTATCTTTATTGAACAGAAAGGGGCGGACAATCTGGGCTCCATGCTGGCTTTTGAACTCAAAAGCACCTGTAATACTACAAGTCTCTTTAAAATGACCGGTGATGACGTACCGAAAATCACTGTCATGCTCACAACAATGTCAGAGTTTACTGACCGCCCAACAATCGGCTCAGTATACAGCATTGTGTGGGTCTTTTCCGAAAACGCTAATAACCTGAAGTACTATCTTGCTCAGGATACCGGCATCGTAACAGCAGAGAACGTTACCATGCTCGCAACCTCCATTGCGAACAAAACAGACCAAATTGCTCTGCAGTACGGATACTTATTTGAATAACGCTCCGACGTAAGCAGTTGTTTCACCCAAAAAGAGGACAGTGAAAAAAAATCACTGTCCTCTTTTATTGTTACTATTAGTCATCCTTAGTTATCTATTTCAGCAGTATATAATTATATATAATTAATTCAGGTAGTAAAACCAGTACGTTTTTACAATGTGTCATTTTATACGCAGGTATTTTTGGTTTCCTTTAGTCGAAAAATATGGTTACACCTCTTTTTGTTCCTAATCAGGACTAAAAATAACTTAAAATGACGATGGAGCTTGTAATGAAAAAATTTGCTGCCTTACTTCTCGCATTAGCCCTGCTTGTACCAGCAATGGCACAGGCAAAAGATAAAGTTCTTATGATGGCTACCACCACCAGTACCGACAACACCGGTCTGCTTGATGAACTTATGCCAGAATTCACTAAAGATACCGGCATCGACATCCGCTGGACTGCTATCGGCACCGGTAAAGCTCTTGCTATGGGCCGAAACTGCGACGTTGATGTTCTGCTCGTACACGCTCCTGGTGCAGAAAAGAAATTTGTAAAAGAAGGCCATGGCGTTGACCGTACCCAGCTTATGTACAATGACTTTGTTATCGTAGGTCCAGCTGCTGATCCTGCACACGTTAAAGGTATGCATGTAGAAGAAGCACTGAAAGCAATTGCAAAAGCAAAAGCTCCTTTCGCTTCTCGCGGTGACAACTCCGGTACCAACAAAAAAGAAATCTCTCTCTGGAAAGCTGCAGGGATGGCTGTTCCTGACAAAGCAGACTGGTACATGCAGCTTGGTCAGGGTATGCTCAAAACCCTGAACGCAGCAGCTCAGAAAGGTGCTTACACCATGACTGACCGTGGTACCTGGATCAAGTACATGGACGTAAACAAAGGTAAGACACCGTTGAAAATCGTAGTAGAAGGCGATAAAGTACTCTTTAACCAGTACAGTGCTATTGCTATCAACCCTGCTGTTTGCCCTAAGGCAAAGGTAGAGTTTGCTAACGAATTCATCGCATGGATGGCTTCTCCTAAAGCACAGAAAGCAATCGGCGACTTCCGTCTTCTCGGCAAACAGCTCTTTACCCCTAACGCAGGTAAGTAATTTGCTTTTGTAAAAATAGACTTTGCTGGGGTGGCTTTTGCCACCCCATTTTTTTTGGCAAGGAGATTACATGGGTTTCATTTACGAAGGCTTGCTGAAAGCTTTTCAACTTCTCTTCGACGGCAATCCTGAGACATGGTCTGCCGTATACATCACACTCTGCGTATCATCCCTTTCTATTTTCTTTACCATCCTGATCGGGGCACCACTCGGTTTTATACTCGGATACTGCCGCTTTAAAGGACGCGATACCTTACGGATGACTACCGACACCCTGCTCTCCTTTCCCACCGTAGTTATCGGTCTGCTTGTATACTCGCTGGTATCTCGACAAGGCCCGCTGGGTGACTACGGGTTACTCTTTACCCTTCCCGGGATTGCTATCGGGCAAGTGATGCTCGGTATGCCGATTGTTGTAGCAATGGTCGCAAATGCTGTAGAAAATGCAGACGCCGGCATGAAAGAAACTTTGCTTACCCTCGGTGCAGATAAATTGCAGGTACTACGTGCAACCTTATGGGAAACCCGCTACCACCTTATGCTCGCCGGTGTCGCAGCCTACGGACGCATCGTATCAGAAATTGGCATATCCATGATGGTCGGCGGCAACATCAAATGGCACACACGCACCATCACAACCGCCATTGCGCTGGAAACCGGTAAAGGTGAGTTTGCAATGGGCATTGCCCTTGGTGTGGTTCTGCTTATTATCGCGTTTGGTGTTAACTTCAGTGTCGCCAAACTCAAACGTCGTGCGGGGCAATAATCATGTCGCTTTATCAACTTTCGAACATCGTACAAACCTACGGCGGCAGGACAGTTCTCACTATTGATTCCCTTACGCTGGAATCTGGTACCATTACAGGCATCATCGGTCCTAACGGTAGCGGCAAGTCAACGCTCATGCGTATGCTTGCGTTTCTGGAAGCACCGAAAAGTGGAACTCTCCTATTTAGAGACGCCGAAGCCTCAATTACAGACACTTCACTACGTCGGGAAGTTACACTGCTCACTCAGCAGCCTTATTTGCTAAAGCGAACCGTTAAAGAAAATGTTGAGTACGGTCTACGCGTGCGCGGCATGTCTAATATTACCGACATGGCAGCCACAGCACTGGAGGAAGTCGGTCTTTCACCAGAGACTTTTCTCAACCGCAACTGGTTTGAACTTTCCGGTGGCGAGGCACAAAGAGTAGCTCTTGCAGCACGCCTTGCTATCAACCCAAGCGTACTTCTTATGGACGAACCGACGTCATCCCTAGATGAAGAATCTACTGAGCGTATTCGAAATGCAGCAATACGTGCAAAAGCAGAACGCAATACAAGTCTAGTTATTGTTTCACACGACAGAGAATGGTTAACATCTGTATCTGACAGAACTATACTTATTCGTAACGGAAAAATAGAGTCTGCACATATAAGTTAGCTACATCTGCACTCACGCAACTGTATTTACACCTTAACAATGCGCCATCACATTAGCATAATACAGGAGCACTATATTTCTCTGCTCTTTCACGAGTTCTACGCCACAACACTTGTCGTTATTCCAGTTACTCGCTATAGTTAACACTGCATTAATCTGCGCAGTAACATTTTTTTATCAGGTGATTAACATGGATGCTTTTACTTATAGTGCCCCTACTCAGGTAATTTTTGGTCAGGACGCTGTCGATCTTATCGGCTGGCATATTGTAAAAGAGGCGTCTTCCGTCCTTCTCGTTCTCGGCGGCGGATCTGCACGTAACAACGGTGCCTATGAGGCTACCATCCGTTCGTTGCAGGAAGCAGGCGTAGACTGGACTGAATTTTGGGGAATTAAACCAAACCCGTCACTTGATCAGATTGAAGCAGGCATCAACATTGCTCGCAAAGCCAGTGTAGGAGCTGTACTCGGTGTTGGTGGCGGTAGCGTTATTGATGCTGCAAAAGCCATCGCTGCCGGTGTATATCTTGATGATTACTGGGAACGCGTTGAGTCTCGCAAAACTGTAGAGCGTTCTTTACCTGTATACACAGTTGTTACGTTGTCCGGAACCGGTTCTGAAATGAATGGTAAAGCCGTTATCACTAACGAACGGATGCAAAAAAAATGGAGCCTTGGTGGACATTGCATGATCCCTAAAGTGACCGCAATCGACCCGCTCTATCAAGTTCAGACCCCATGGAAAATCACCGCAGGCAGTGGAATTGATGCAATGACACACATCATGGAAAACTACTTCCGTGGTCGCATTGCAGATAAGCGTACCGGATATTTCAATGAGGAAACAACCCTGAACATCTGTGAAGGGCTGCTCATTTCTCTCATCAACTCCCTGCACTCCCTGCACCACGATCCTTCCAATTATGAAGCTCGTGCCAACCTTGCCTGGGCTTCCTGCTTAAGCCTCAACGGTCTTACAGGATGCGGCTTGTCCGGTGGGGACTGGACTTCCCATGCACTTGAACATGCATTGAGCGGACGCTTCCCGCATATTCCACATGGTGAAGGCCTTGCCGTCATCTTCCCTTCATGGATGCAACAGGTATGTGCAAAAGCACCAGAAATTTTCAATCGTTTTGCAGCAACAGTATGGGGACAGGACACTATTCAGGGTGGCATTGATGCAACCCGCGCAGCGTTCTCAAGTTGGGGCGCACCATCCCGTCTTTCCGGCTGGGGTGTAACCGAAGAAGACGTGCCTCACCTTGTCGATAGTGCATTCGCGTATCGAGACCTTGGACGAATTGCTCCACTCAGCAAAGACGATGTAGCTGAAATCTTTATGCGTATACTGTAACCATCCACTCTCTAAAAAAATAGGCCGTCATCGCAAATGTGATGACGGCCTTTCTTTTAGCCATACATTAAAAAACAAGCAGGTAAGACTTCAGAAATTTATTATCCAATTACAGAAGAAACAGCTATTTCACGTAACGTTTGATAGTACTTACGGAACAGCTCTTCCTGTTCCATTGTCGGAGCATTCCCCTCCCCACTAACACCGGACTGGAACATAAGCACGGTACCATCAACCAGCATATACCAGTTGTAATAGTATCCAGCACCGTTGTCGCCTTTCCCATTCGCTGAAAACATCACCCATATACTCTGGGTATTACCGAGTCGCTGAACACCTTGTGCGAGAATTTCAACAGTACCAAAATGTTCTGATAACGTATCCAACGAAACTCGACGTTGAAGTTCCTGCATAACTGCGTCTTCCGAGGACACACGTCTCGCCGGTGCATATTGAATAGAAAAAAAAGGAATACCATTTCCCAAGGCACTTCGATATTCAACAGAACGTCTTGCCCCAGTGGATGCAACCTTCCCCCATGTTTTTGGAATAGAAACACGGCAGGTACGTTTTTTACCACTGGCATTCCATTGATAACGGGTAATAGAAACCAGACCGTCACTAAATTCCTGTTCGGGAGACAATCGATATTTTTCGGTATGGAATAATACAGTGCGTGCCATCTCAGCAGGAAGACCGTTCTCAGAATACTTCTGAACATCTTCTACCAAAGCAATACAAGACGTACAGCCAACAGAGTCAGAAAATTTTCCCTTGCTGGCTGCATACAACTCTCCATCATATTTACGAAAATCTACAGTACCATACTGCTCACTACGTATAGAACTAACAGCATCATCAAGCAGAACGGCAAGTGTACCGGAAGCATTTTCAAACGCTTCTGCATGATCAGGACATATACTGTTACACAACTCCAACCCCTGACTCTGCTTCATGTAGAACGTATAAAGCTCCATATCTACACTGCGCATCGCAGCCGCCCGTTCAACGCGCACATCCCCCGCTAAAGCCTGCACTGTCGCAGTGCACACAATTAGCACCATCGCAACGATACAATTGGTTACAAGCTTCACAGCACCCCCTCCACAACGGTAAAGCAATTCTTACAATGCAATAAAGACACTCTTACATAGCATTATTTCCCTTAAAAAATAAATAGTTATTTCACAGCAAACCTGCATAACGGCCCAACAGACACCAAGCTTTACCAGCTGTGTATTGCGCAAAGGTTTGCCCCGCCTCTTCACAGGGCAACCTTTAATGTATATAGAGTCTGTGGCGATGGCGCACCGCGACCATCCACAGATTCACCGGTACACATTGCCGGAAAAAAGGGGCCGTCATGGTTAATATTCTTGATCTCTCATATGAAGAGCTTGAAGAGTTCCTCGTTGGACTCGGGGAAAAAAAATTCCGCACCAAACAGGTTTGGCAGTGGCTGTGGAATAAATATGTTCAATCCTTCGATGAGATGACAAACATCTCCAAAGTTGTTCGCGCACGTCTGAAGGAAGAAGCATACATCCGCTGGCCGGAAGTTGTTACTACTCAAGAAAGCAAAGACGGCACGATCAAGTTTCTCTTAAAGCTGCATGACGGTGCTCTGGTTGAAACAGTACTGATTCCCGGCTCCAACGGCCGCTACTCCCAGTGCCTTTCCTGTCAGGTAGGTTGCGCTATGGCGTGTACTTTCTGCTCAACAGGCACAATGGGCTTCAAACGTAACATGACCCAGGGTGAAATCTTGGGACAGGTACTCGTTGCACGTCATTTCCTGCAAGACGTTGCAGAACGTCCTATCCTGCGTAACATCGTATTCATGGGAATGGGCGAACCGCTGTTGAACCTGAACAACCTCATCAAGTCTCTCAAAACCATGCACAGCACTCTCGGCCTTGCATTTTCTCCACGCCGAGTAACCGTGTCTACCTGTGGTATTGAGAAGGGACTCTCCGTACTTGGTGAATCCGGTCTTGCATTCCTCGCAGTTTCTCTTCACGCGCCAAATCAGGAACTGCGCGCTGAGATTATGCCTAAGGCTGCACGCTGGAAACTTAATGATTTTATGGACGCCCTCAAAAACTACCCGCTTAAAACACGCGAGCGTATCACATACGAATACCTTCTGCTCGGCGGCGTAAATGACTCTGTAGAACATGCGCGTGAGCTTGTGAGACTCATCTCACAGACAAAATCAAAGCTTAACCTCATCGTCTACAACCCATCCGAGGGAGATCCGTACAAAGCTCCATCAGAAGAAGCGGTTCTCAAATTCCAGAAGTTCCTCTGGGACAAAGGCATTACCGCTATTATCCGCCAGTCTAAAGGAGCGGATATTAAAGCTGCTTGTGGTCAGCTCGTTGCCGACCAAAATAAAAAAGAAGCAGCTTGCTAGAAAAGATAAAGCCCAGAGCGGATTCTCTGGGCTTTTTTTTATCTGTGATACTTTCCACTGATACACTGTCGCTAGCTATAATCTCTCGTTCCTCGAGAACAGCACCGCTTTGAAAAGAGCTTCTCAGGACTCTCCTAAAACTTTCATTTTCGAAGCAGGAACCTTTGCTACACAGTCTCACGGTTTATGATCCACGACCTTTCGCATAATTAATAAGGGGCTGTCCTTCGCATGAAGAACAGCCCTTTTGCAATTCAAATCAGAAAGATTAAGGCGTATGAGCAATTAACTAATTTTTTTTCGCACCAAAAGGTTTTTCCCAAACCTCTGAGGCTAAAAAATGTCAGCAACGTATTACAATTCAGCAAGTGTACAATCTTTTCCACTGGCAAGCTGCTTATACAACGTCTCTACAATAACGATTGAGTCTGGATGTCCTTGCAAGGTATACTGCATCACACGTTCTGGATGATAATGACAAACAGCCGTAATCACCTCTGAAACATACGTTGATGAGGCTGGACGCGCCAAAATATACGCAGCGTTATCTGCTTCAACCTTTGCAGCAAATCCTTTTTCTTCCAGTACGCTAAGTGCATCCTCCACAAGAAGTTGCGATACTTGGAGACTGTCACTCAAAGACTCCACAGTCACTGCCCCGCCATTATTTCTGTATGTCTTGGCAAGTGTTGCCATTACTGCTGTAGCAAGTATGGATTTTTCATAACAACTGGTTCTGCCTGCCAGCATTTTATCTTCTTCAGTAGAACCGTATTGAATAGCGTAACAAATCTCCACACCGAACAACACGATCAACCAACTGATGTAAATCCAAAGAAGAAAGAGCGGAAACTGCGCAAAGCTGCCATAGATAAGGTTGTAGTTATTCGCACCAACAAGATACGAAATGTACACATTTTCAACGCTCTTCCAAAGAAAGACGCCTACCAGTGCACCGACAAAAGCACTTTTTGCCTGAACCTTAAGGTTCGGGATAAAAGCATACGCAAAAAAAAGCAGGAACCAGATCATCACAGTCGGGATCAGTTTCAACAACTGGAAATAGACATAGCTTATGGCATCAATACTGAGCAATCCCTGCAGGATAGAATCGTGCTGCATTGTTACGCTTAAGCTAACAGCAACACCAAGTAAAATAGGTGCAACAAGAACTATAGAGAAAAAGTCTGTAAACTTGCGCCACATTGTGCGCCCTTGCTTTACATTCCATATCCTATTGAATGCAGACTCAATATTCCCCATCAAGGAGATAACTGTAACAAATAACGTGGCAACACCGATAACACCAAGGGTGGTGACATTAGTATTGTTCACATACTGCAGAAGATAATCCACAGCCTTTGTGTTTCCAGCAGATGCGTTAAGAAGAATAAAACGCAATGTCTCGCTATTTTGAACGCCCAGCCCCTTAGAAATGGAAAATAGAACAGCAAGAAACGGCACGATTGAAAGAATGGTTGTGTAAGCTAGTGCTGTTGCCCGTAACATGCAGTTATCGACAAAAAAACCTGTAAATATAACAGATAGACGCCTGCAAAAAATAACCGCCCTTCGTTGCAGCAAAGGCAATTCTTTTACATTAACACTCCACATGCCCTTGGTAACAAAGTGAATCAATGAAGATATATTCATCTTAGAAAAAGAACTACCCATGGTGTATCCTGCTAGTACGCTTTATTAGTTAACAATCTTGTACCAGTCAGCCTACATGCTGTAGCTTGACTCCACAATACTCTTGTAAAACAATATCCCGAAACAAAAGGCTTTCTGATTATATTAGGAGTATCACATGGAAGAGCATATCGATGTCTGCCCACACCTTTCAGATGTTCTACGCGAAATGGACATAGCATTTCTCGTTGCGGGTGAATATGGGATAACAGTTGAAGAGGCCAGTAAATTTATCGACCACGACCATTTTGTATTTCTGGATGTAAGAACACACGAAGAAGCGAAGACGTTACGCTTTTCATTCGCAAAACATATTCCGCTGAATGAACTTCCAGACCGGATGAGTGAAGTGCCTCGCGATAAGTTCATCATCACCTTCTGTCTCTCTGGCTTTAGAGCCTCCATGGCCTACACCTACTTGAGGACACAGGGATATGATGAAATCAAAGCGTTGAAGGGGCGCCTCGACCAACTGGCCGGAGCTATGACACCTGAGCGCTTCTACTCATTACGCTAACCACAAAAAAATCCGTCAATCTCCACAAAGATTGGCGGATTTTTTACTCAACTATTTTGTAGCTAATTCTTCCATACCAAAGCACGTTCCACCCAACGGGACAATATAGAACAACCAAGAGTCAACAAAAGATACATCATAGCAATGGTGATCCAGATTTCGAATACCAAATAGGTAGACGCCATCAGTTCCAGTCCTTGAAAAGTCAGTTCTTGAATAGAAATTACTGACAGGATGGCTGAGTCTTTAATTGTTGAAATAAACTGCCCTGCAAGCGGTGGAATAATTACCTTGAGTGCCTGCGGCAGCACAACAAGTCTCAACTGATCAAAACGATTAAAGCCGAGCGATGCGGATGCTTCCCATTGCCCTCGCTGCACACTATTGACGCCACCACGAACAATTTCTGTAATATATGCGCCTTCATATAAACCAAGTGTTATGACCCCAGTTACAAACTGGACAACCTGCGATGGCTTGCAAAATACAATCGAAATGACAGAATGCAGCCAGGGTGGAAGATCTTGTACAGCTGTATCAAGCGATAAATATTGGGTTAGTTGTGCAGACAGAAAAAAGTACGAAATAAAAATGAGCACAATAGGTGGCATGTTGCGCACTATCTCTACATAGGTACGTGAAATCATCTGCCCAAAATGGCTCTGACTCACCCGCGCAAGTCCCATCAACACTCCCACTACGGAAGCAAGAAGCGTCGCCCATATGCTTAAACGAATTGTAGTGAAAAGGCCTTCGAGTAAAAAGTTAGGCTCCCATGTCCCATTTGAATTCTTCAAAAGAAATTGTGGGATGGTTTCCCAGCTCCACTCATATTGCAACTCGTTTTCCAACTGCCAGTAGAAATAGAGAATGCCGCCACCAATAAGTGCCAGCAGGATATAATCGAGGAGAACAGGTTTGTATCGTTTGTGCTGCATAAGAAAAATGTGGCGGACCAAGTCCGCCACAGTGTTAAATGTAATGTTTCAACCCAGTCATCAATAAATTAAAGCTACTTAAGCAGGGACTCCCACTGTTTGCCTTCGAACCAGTAGTCCTTACGGGCTGTAAGCCAGCCGGAATCGTGCTTGATACGAATCCAGTTATTAAGAACATTCAATGTATCCGGATCGCCTTTACGGAGAGCAAATGCGATAGGTTCTTTTGTAAATGTCCCTTTTACCGGCACAAAAAGTTTTTTCGGGAACTCGTATGCCTTAAACGCAGGAAGCGGAGCACTGGCAAGCATTACGGCTGCACGACCAGTCATAAGCTCCTGCACACACTGTGTTTCTTTTTCAAAAAGACGAATTTCTGCTTTAGGAAAATATTCTTTAGCGGCGGCAGCTGGAGTTGAGCCAATGCGGGCAACAATAATCACACCGTCTTTATTTACATCTTCCAAGGAGTGAATGTTGCCACCTTTTTTCAGTGAAGCAAGAATACCGATTCCGGTGTAGTCGTAAGGATCTGTAAAGTTCACTTTGAGATTACGCTGTGTCGTTACAGACATACCGCCAATAATGACATCAAACTTATCTGAAAGCAGCGCAGGAATAATACCGGACCAAGTTGTCGGAACAAATTCAATTTCAACACCAAGGTCTTTGGCGAGCTCCTTCATTACATCGATTTCAAAGCCGATAAAATTACCGTTCTTATCTTTCATTGCCCAAGGAACAAAAGTTGAAAAACCTACACGCAGCTTATTACGTTCAATCACTTTAGAAATCACGCTTTCCTTATTCAACTCGGACATGACATTCTGCGCAGCTGCAGGAAGGCAAAATACCACAACAAGCAGTAAGGTACTCACTGTTTTCAATATAGCTTTACCCACGGAAATCCTCCACTTTATCTTGGAATCGGTTTCTAGAGGTCATACGAATATTTCTTTTCCAAATAATGTACAACAAAAGATAAACCAACTGTAATCACTAAATAAATAAACGCCACTATAAACCATATCTCAAATGTAAGATAGGTTTCCGAAATGATAGCCTGTCCCTGCATCGTCAGATCATAAATTGCAATAACCGAAACCAATGCGGAATCTTTTACCAAAGACACCGCCTGTCCAGTGAGGGGCGGTAACGTGGCTCGAATTGCCTGCGGCAGTACTATAAGCCTGTAGGTGTGAAAACGGCTAAGCCCCACACTTTCGGCAGCCTCCCATTGCCCCTTAGGAACCGAACTAATGCCTGCCCTGAAAATCTCTGCAATATAGGCTCCTTCAAAAAGTGCCAAAGCAAGAACAGCAGAAAGAAAGCGCTCCATTTCCAAAACCGGTGCAATAACAAAGTACATTATTAACACCTGAAGCATTAACGGCGTATTACGAATGAGTTCGACATAAAAAATAGCTACATAACGGGCAACTATCGAACGTGAAAATCTAAAGAGTACGGCTATCAGCCCGAAAGCAAATGCCAGCACCATGGAGTAACAAGTGATTTCAAGTGTGACTCCAAGGCCTGTAAGTAACGGCCCTGCATGAAATGCTCCGTCTGAAAGCGTAAAAAGATAACGAGGGACTCTACTCCACTGCCAGTTATAGCCAGACGCCTCTGCACCGGAAAAGATACTCCAGACAAAAGCTGTAATCACAGCAAGATACATAGCTAAATCAACGGCAATGGCTCGAGAGTCAGGATGAATATGATGAAAAATTTTACGATAGATATACTGCATGCTGACCAGATAGTACTCCACAAAAGTAAACAATATCCGAATGATACTAAAAAGTTAATCTATTGGACAGATAAACATTCTGCTCTTTCACTTTGGGCTATGTCTTTTCATTTTTGAGGAATTCGTCAAAAAAGTGTAAATACAAACTGATACACAATTCCAAATAAATTTAATCACGTATCAGCTCACTTGCTCTCCCAGCATCACACTTTCATCCCGTTATAACGCATCGAATAATAAGAATAATGATGAAAAATGCAGTGGCGCAAAACTATAAACTTCCTCGAACTCACCAGAGCCTTAATAAAATAAGGAAACACACCTTCCTTTCTATACTCCCTGAATGCATTTCTCGTAGCAAATTTGGTACAATTATACATACGTAATTTGAATTAAATTAAAACGGAAAATGAGAATCTGCGCTGACTAGCCCATTTTCAGGAGCTTTTATTCGCCAACACTCACCTTAGAAATAAAAAAGGACATGCAGACGAGATACCGTCTAGACTTTAACTAAAAAATCAAATAATCTTATTATATCATAATATTAGAGCGATCTAAAAAAAACTTCGAAGTGCTTTAGTTGTCCATTTATCTTCTAATTGCATTATTAATGCAGACATCCTCACCACACTACCCAGCTGCAAAGAGGCAAAAAGCACTGCACTAAAATTGGCATGAAATTCTCTACTTAAAGTTTTTTTATACAAAATAGTAAAAAGCGCTTTTTTTATTCTTCAATTTTTTTTTCATAACTTCATACAGATTTGTTATTCAATTAATAAAAAATCATTAGTAACTTTTTATTACATACAAAATTTGCATGACAAACACGTGATGTCTTACTCACTTTTCTACATTTAAAATAAACAAAGCAGTTTTTTTTACTTTAAAATTGTTTAAGCATTGTTAAATACAAGTACTGTTTTTTTGCTTACAAAAAACTATAGTAAAATATTCAAACAACGATAATACGTTATATACTGCAAAAAATTCTTCGTAGACAAACTACAAAAGATAGCGCAACATGCAGTAACTCTTTTGTAATTTCATCTTGTATAGATTTTGATTAACAAGGAGCAAGCACAGCTTCAGGTTGTGTTTTCAATTTTAACACTCTTTGTCAGGTAAAAAATTTACTGTACAGTTTTTCACTGTTGCTTAACATTTTTGACTGATCAAAGAAGATTGAAGCTGTTTTTTAAATGTTAGAATAATTCTTTGGTAAACAAAGAATAGAAAGTAGGTAATACTCACCAGTGTTATGCTATGTGCATTGTTCTGCGCTTACCCCAGCAGGTCAGAATGTGTTACGCATGTCCGTAACTAAAAAACATAGCAGCCTCAAAACTATGGTGAGCATGTTCTAACTTAAGCACATTAAATGACGTTGCAGACATTTATGGTGCGAATAAATTCCCCTTGTTCAAACCGTACTATGCAATTCACATGTTCCCCAGACGAAGTGTATAAATCTGTCTGCTGTTTAGTGCTTACAACCTTACAGGCTATATCAGGTAATGACACAAGCTGTTCCCCAAGTACCTCTTAGTGAGGATCTGTCGCACGACTTTTTCCCCGTCCTGCCTTCACTGGTCTTGCGTTCGACCCGTGGGAACTACGACATTTATATCCGCAGTGAAGATTCCTTTGCGCTCTATGCTAAAGCTGGAGACAGTTTTACTGAGCATCATGAACGAATCCTGCTCAATAGCGGCCGAAAAAATGTTTATATCAGGCACGATCAACGACCGGAATATTTTGACCACATTACATCCCATCTCGGCGAAGCACTGCTCGACGAAAAAATTCCAAGACCCGCAAGAGCGCAAATTTTTTACGAGACATCCCTAGAAATCGTAGAAGATATCTTTTCTAAAGAACTTCCTCCCACTATAGATCGAGGCCAGTTCAACAGGGTTTTTGAATTTGTAACAAAGGGTGTAAGTTTTCTTACTCTGGAAAATTCCCTTCAAACCATGGGCTCAATCATTGCTCATGACTATCAAACCTATTCACATTCACTACATGTCTTTGTTTACTCCCAGCTTATTCTGCAAACATATTCATTTGCAGAGCGGGACATGGTGCAGTTCGGGCTTGGAGCCATCCTGCACGACATTGGTAAGAAAAAAATTTCAGAAACAATTCTCACTAAACCCGGAAAACTAACTTCAATTGAACGGCAGCATATCAATACCCACCCAGTACATGGTGCCGGTATATGCGCACGCCTTCCACTTTCACAAGACGCTCTCAACTGCATTCTTTTCCACCATGAAAAACTTGATGGTTCAGGCTATCCTTGCGGGCTTAATGATCCGGACATTCCTCTTCCGGTTCGAGCTGTAACCATTGCGGACATCTATGATGCCATCAGGTCTTCAAGACCATATTCAGATGGAACTGATGCGTTCAGAACCTTGCGAATTATGAAGGAAGAAATGGCGACACAAATTGATATGAATGTATTCAGAAGGTTTATCGAAATACTGAGCGGAAATAATGTGATTTAGCATGCAGCTACAAAAAAAATAGTCTGCATTTCTGCCCTGTTCGTATATTCTTAAAATGACCGAAAAATACCAATTGAATTCGGGTTCAATCGTAAACTCCTGCGCATCATTTCAAAAAAAAATGGGTTTCCCCCTTCCCTAACCCATTTTGTATTACTATATTGCAAGGTGCGCTCACAATACTTTTGAACAGAATCCGGAGGATACTTGTAATGTGGGAATACACTGAAAAAGTGCGCGAGCACTTCTTAAACCCAAAGAATGTAGGTGAGATGAAAGACGCCAGCGCTGTTGGCGAGGTGGGAAGCCTTGCTTGTGGTGATGCGCTTAGACTCTACCTTAAAATAGATGACAATGACCGTATCGTTGACGCCACATTCCAGACCTTCGGGTGCGCCAGCGCTATTGCATCATCTTCTGCACTGACTGAATTGCTTAAAGGCAAAACTCTCGAAGAAGCAGAACAGATTTCCAACAAAGATATCGCCGAATTTCTGGGCGGTCTTCCTGAAGAGAAAATGCACTGCTCCGTTATGGGGCAGGAAGCGTTAGAAGTTGCGATTAAAACCTACCGCGGTGAGCCTGTAGAAGTTCACGAGCACGAAGGTAACATCGTATGCCATTGTTTTGGCGTTACCGATGAGCAGATTATGCGTGCTGTGAAAGAAAACGGCCTCACAACTGTAGAAGATGTTACACACTACACCAAAGCTGGTGGCGGCTGTGGTAACTGCATCGACGATATTCAACGAATCATCGATGAAGCCACAGGTAAAGCTGCTGTGTGTGAAGTGCCAAAGACACCAACCCGCCCTGTTCTTTCTAATATTGAGCGTATGCAGCTCGTAATGAAAGTGCTCAACGAGGAAATCCGTCCACGCCTGAAACAGGACGGCGGCGACGTTGACCTTATTGATATTGAGGGACACATTGTAAAAGTTGCGCTGCGCGGCATGTGCACTAGCTGCCCATCCAGCCAGCTGACTCTCAAGAATGTTGTGGAAAAGGCATTGCAGGAACAGGTAGAACCTGAACTTACCGTTGTGGAGGTATCGCAGTGACAACAATCTATCTTGATAACAACGCAACCACAAAAATTGACCCACTCGTACTGAAGGAAATGATGCCGTTTCTTACAGATTACTACGGCAATCCTTCCAGTATGCACAAATTCGGTGGTCAAGTCAGTTCACATATTGCCAAGGCACGTCATCGGCTTGCGTCTCTTTTGAACGTACAACCAGATGAAATTATTTTCACCGCAGGCGGTACAGAAAGTGACAACACAGCTATTTACTCAGCGCTTGAATCACAGCCGGGTAAAAAGCATCTCATCACCACCCGTGTCGAACACCCTGCAATCCTTAACGTGTGCCGTCATCTCGAAGAACATGGTTATGAAGTAACCTATCTTGATGTAGATGAAAAAGGTCAGCTCAACCTTGATGACCTTCGTGCAGCCTTACGTCCTGACACCGCTATTGTTTCCATCATGTACGCTAACAGCGAAACCGGCGTTATCTTCCCGATGCAGGAAATCGCCAAGATAGTTAAAGGACAAGGCGTAATGCTGCACACTGATGCTGTGCAAGCTGTCGGTAAAATAGACCTCAACCTCCAGACACTTCCTGTGGACTACCTGTCCCTTTCCGGCCACAAAATTCACGGCCCTAAAGGCATCGGTGCATTATTTGTTCGCAAAGGTGTTCCATTCCGTCCTCACCTGCGTGGAGGACACCAGGAACATGGACGCCGTGCCGGTACCGAAAACACTGCGTCAATCGTTGGTCTTGGTAAAGCTGCAGAACTAGCTCAGCTGAACATGGATATTGAAAGCAACGGCGTTAAACATATGCGCGACGTTCTTGAGGAAGGACTTCTCAAAGCTATCCCTCAAGCTATCATTAACGGTGACACAGAACACAGATTGCCAAATACCACCAACATCTCCTTTAAACATGTTGAAGGTGAAGCAATCCTGCTCATGATGGATGGATTTGGTATTGCAGCAAGCTCCGGCTCTGCATGCACATCCGGAAGTCTTGAACCATCTCACGTACTCCGCGCAATGGGCGTGCCGTTCACCTTCGCGCACGGCTCCATCCGATTCTCTCTTTCCCGCTTTAACACCGATGAAGAAATCAAAGTAGTACTTCAGGAGCTTCCTCCTATCATTAAGCGCCTACGTGAAATTTCTCCTTTCAAGTGTAACAACAGCGCAGACGCGCCGAAATGTCCCTGTTAATAACAGACCCTAAGACTACACTTCTGGGTCGGACAACGCATATAGTTTGTCCGACCTTTTTTTTCATCCTATAAGGAACTCCCATGAACATTGCAGATTCAATGATTGACCTTGTTGGCAAAACACCATTAGTGCGACTCAACCGCGTTTCAGAAAACGTTGAGGCAGAAGTTATCGGCAAGCTTGAGTCCATGAACCCATGCTTCTCCGTTAAAGACCGTATTGGCTTCAACATGGTGCAGACCGCTATTGATTCCGGTAAAACTAATGAAGAGACTGTATTTGTTGAAGCAACTAGCGGTAACACCGGCATCGGCATTGCCTTCACCTGCGCTGTAAAAGGCTTTCCACTTATTCTCACCATGCCGGAATCCATGAGTCAGGAACGCCGAGCCCTGCTCAAAGGTTTTGGTGCTCAGCTCATCCTGACCCCAGCCGCTAAAGGCATGGCTGGCGCTGTTGAAGAAGCAAACCGCATTACTGAAGAAAACCCTAATGCCATCCATCTTCAGCAGTTTGCAAACGAAGCAAACCCTGCAATTCACCGTAAGACAACTGCAAAAGAAATTCTCGCAGACACTGACGGCACCATCGATATTTTTGTTGCAGGCGTAGGAACTGGCGGCACAATTACCGGTGTTGGTTCCGTACTTAAACAACATAACAAAGAAATTAAGTGCGTTGCTGTCGAACCAGATGCATCACCTGTTCTTTCAGGCGGCGAAGCCGGTCCTCATGCAATTCAGGGCATCGGGGCAGGTTTTATACCGGAAGTACTCGACAGGAACGTGATTGATGAAATAATACGAGTAACCAACGAAGACGCACTCGCCATGGCACGTCGCCTTATGAAAGAAGAAGGTATCATGTGCGGGATTTCGTCTGGAGCAAATGCATACGCGGCGTTACAGCTCGCAAAACGACCAGAAAACAAAGGTAAGCGCATCGTATTTATTATCTGCGACACAGCAGAGCGTTACCTTTCAACCCCGCTTTTTACAGAAGCTGACTAGCAAACTCGCAAGGGAGACCTCATGCAACGTAATTACGCTGAACTGGAGCAACACAATATGACAGAACTCGACAATGTCGTTGAAGAGCTCTGCGCTCCAGAATCTTACGCTGCGGTATACCATCGTTCCAAACACGATGCCCCAATGCCTTCAACAGAGGCATTGCTTGAACTGGTAGAACGACTTAAGGCTGCCCTTTTCCCAGGCTATTTTGGGGATAAAACCGTACGCCTTGAATCCATGCGGTACCATCTGTCTGCAAACCTTGATTCTATTTATCGAATTCTTGCAGAACAAATTAAACGCGGTGGTTGTTTTATCTGTGCTGAGTTTGCTGACGAGTGCACTTCTTGCGAAGAACATTCACGTACCACAGCCATGAAGTTTGTTCAGTCGCTGCCAAAGCTGCGTAGACTTCTTGCTTCAGACGTAAAAGCTGCATTTGAAGGCGACCCTGCCGCAAAAACTCCAGGTGAAACCATCTTCTGTTACCCATCTATTACAGCGATGATTCATCACCGTATTGCACACGAACTCTACCGTCTTGAGGTTCCTATTATCCCTCGTATCATCAGTGAAATGGCTCACTCCAACACTGGAATCGACATTCACCCGGGTGCTCAGATTGGTGAAGAGTTCTTTATTGACCATGGTACAGGCGTCGTAATAGGCGAAACCTGCATCATTGGTAAATGCTGCCGTCTCTATCAGGGGGTAACTCTCGGTGCGTTGTCATTCCCTAAAGACAGCGATGGACTGCTTGTAAAAGGCAACCTGCGCCACCCAATCCTTGAAGACAATGTTACTGTTTATGCAGGGGCAACAGTGCTTGGGCGCATCACCATCGGTCACGATACCATGATAGGTGGTAACGTCTGGATTACACATGATGTGGAACCAAACTCAAAAGTTGTTCAGTCACGCACTACTAAGCCGAAGAAAGAAGAAAAATTGGTGGGCGAAAAGGCCTAATCTTAAATTGCTGCCTGCGAGGTAAGTCCATCACAAGCGTTGATCACGGCTTATTGCCTCACTACCTTTCATTAAATTTAAAAAGGGCTGTCCCTGTTACCAGGACAGCCCTTTTTTCTTTCATGTCTTTCTAAATTAACAGCTCGTGCTTATTCTTTTTTGCTTTTGAAGTACTCAATGGTCTTCTGTAATCCCTCTTCGAGGCTCGTTGTTGGAGACCAATTAAGCTTTTCACGAGCCAAGCTGATATCCGGCATACGCTGTTTCGGATCATCATGCGGAAGAAGATTAAATTTAAGCACGGAATTAGAATTCGTGAGTTCAATAACTTTTTCAGCCAATTCACGGATAGTTATCTCGTGAGGATTACCTAAATTTACTGGCCCCCCGAACGAATCATCTGTTCTATCCATAAGGCGGATCATGCCTTCTACCAGATCATCCACAAAGCAAAACGAGCGGGTCTGCATCCCGTTACCGTAAATTGTCACAGGCTCTTCTCTGAGAGCTTGAATAATAAAATTAGATACGACACGCCCGTCATGCGGATGCATCTGCGGACCATATGTATTAAAGATACGAGCTACTTTTATTTTTACATCATACTGACGCTGGTAATCGAAAAAAAGCGTCTCCGCACAACGCTTCCCTTCATCATAGCAGGAACGAATCCCTTTAGGATTAACCCTGCCCCAGTAATCTTCTGTCTGCGGGTGTATTTCTGGATCGCCATATACTTCTGATGTGGAAGCCTGAAATATCTTTGCACCGGTACGCTTTGCGAGTCCCAACATATTAATAGAACCATGCACACTGGTTTTTACTGTCTGAACAGGGTCATACTGATAATGTATCGGTGATGCCGGACACGCGAGGTTGTAAATTTCATCTACCTCAACATAGAGCGGAAAAGTTATGTCATGCCGGAGTAACTCAAAATATGGATCTTCAAGCAGGTGGACAATATTCTCTTTGGTGCCTGTGAAAAAATTGTCCACACACACTACTTCACACTGTTTTTCCAACAAACGCTTACACAAATGCGCCCCGAGGAACCCTGCTCCGCCTGTTACCAGCACTCGCTTTTTCGGTGTAAAAGTCATGCGTACCCCTTCGCTAAAACATACTCATTTTAAATATGATTTCAGGTACGTAGAGTAATTACTCTCACAGTTTTATTCTTTGATAATTTACATAAAAAAAGAGGATAGAACAAAAGTTCTATCCTCTTCTTATATTCTTACACTACCTCAACCAATCTTTCGAAAGGTAGTGGCGCATATGCCGCCGGAGGCTCGTCGAAGACCTGCCGGAGGAAATCTTACTATAACTTTTCTACCAACTCATCCACAAGTGCAGGAATGGTGTAATCTTCCGGCTGAATATCCGGAGTAAAACCAAAGCGCTCAAGAGTTTTTGTAGTGATCGGACCAATAGAAGCAAGCTTCACTTTGTCACGATGTTCTTTGATCATGTCTGGGGACACGAGATCGAAGAAGTTTTCAACGGTAGAAGAAGAACCGAAAGTTACGCAGGAGAGCTCACCGCTTTTGATGAGTTCAAGAACTTCGTCACGCTGCTCACCTGCTGGCTTGGTTTCGTATACAGGAAGAATATCTACCTGTGCACCAGCTTTGCGGAGTTCTTCCGGCAATACTTCACGAGCTACTTTAGCGCGTGGAAGCAGAATCTTGCTGCCGTCCATACCACGCTCAAGAAGTCCTTTTACAACGCCTTCAGCAACGTATTTTTCTGGAATAAAATCAGGCTCAACACCTTTTTCACGAAGAATATCAGCTGTTGCTGGGCCGATTGCCGCAACTTTGCAGGAACCGAGAGCACGGGTATCAAGACCAAGCTCTGCAAGCTGATTCCAGAAATGCTTTACGCCGTTAACGGAAGTGAAGATAACCCACTCGTATTCGTTAAGGGACTTAATTGCTGCATGTACTTCACTGTAGTCAGCAAGCGGATCAATTTTGATAGTTGGGAACTGAATTACGTTTGCGCCAAGCTTGGTAAGGGATTTTGCCATACCGCTTGCCTGCTCACGAGCACGAGTTACTACTACGCCTTTACCGCGCAGTGGAAGCTGTTCGAACCAGTTAAGTTCTTCACGGAGCTTAACTACGTTACCAACAACGATGAGAGAAGGAGAGGTAAAGCCCTGCTTTACGCCTTCTTCAGGAAGAGTTGCGATAGTTGCAGACATGGAACGATGCTTTGCTGTTGTACCCCAGTGCACAAGTGCTGCCGGAGTATCAGGGTCCATACCGTTTTCAATAAGCTGCTTGGAAATATGCGGCAGATTCTTCATACCCATAAAGAACACGAGAGTGGATGTTCCGGTAGCAAGGGACTTCCAATTATGGGAAGAACCAGGCTTATCTGGGTTTTCGTGACCGGTGATAAAGGACACGGAGGAAGCATAATCACGGTGGGTCAGCGGAATACCAGCATATGCAGGACCTGCGATAGCAGAGGTAATACCCGGTACTTCTTCAAATGGTACACCGGCAGCAAGCAGTTCCTGAGCTTCTTCGCCGCCACGACCGAACATGTACGGGTCGCCACCTTTCAGACGTGCAACAGATTTACCCTCTTTCGCTTTATCAACGATGAGCTGGTTAATACCTTCCTGACTCAGAGTGTGGTCGCCGCCTTTTTTACCTACGTAGATAATTTCGGCTTCAGGCTTTGCGTAAGAAAGAAATTCAGCATTCGCAAGATAGTCGTACACAATAACATCTGCGGTACTCAAAATATCACGGCCTTTAATTGTCAGCAGGCCGGGATCGCCCGGACCAGCACCGATAAGGTAAACTTTCATCATTCCTCCGGTAATAATCAGGAACCGGAGTTGCCTCCGGTTCCCTGATAATAACTTTATCTTACTTGATGGAACAAAACTGTGTTTGCCTCCGGCGGCTCTCCGAGGAACAAGGACTCTGCCCCGCACCCGCATGACCGCGGACTGCTAATGGCTTTTTTTCAAAGCCCGTTAACATGCAACCAGTTATGTGTACTCCCCCATCTCAGCCAACAACCTATTGCAAAAACGTATATTCGTTTTGCAACAAATCCAATCGCCTAGCATGGGGTGCAGGGGAAATTATTTCCCTGCTCGTCGGAGACAAAAGCGCCGCAGGCATATACCTGCCCAGCCTCCAACTCTTAGCATCCTAAACTTGCTTACTAGCCCATTGCGTCAACAAGACGCTTCTTAAGCTTAAGCAGTTTCTGCTGGGTATCTTCAAGTTCGGCAGCGCGAGCTTTCTCTTTTTCAACAATAGCAGCCGGAGCGTTGTTAACAAAGCTTTCGTTACGAAGCTTGCCGGAAGCCTGTTTGAGATCTTTTTCAACTTTACCGAGCTCTTTATCAAGACGGGCAAGTTCGTCTTCAAAGTTTACGAGACCTTCGAGAGGTACGATAACCTCGTTACCCTGAACTACGCTGGAAGCAGAAGCTTTTGGTGCTTCAACGTCTGCGCCAAGTTCAACGCCATCGAGACGAGCGAGAGCCTGCATTACTTCCATTGCATCTTCGTACAGTGCTTTTGCTTCATCAGATGCAGTACGAACAAGCACACTGAGACGAGTCTGCGGAGCAACATTGAGCTCTGCTTTAATGGTACGAATTGCAACAATTGTTTCCTGAATGAGGTTCATTGCAGCTTCAGCTTCGGCATTTTCACATGCAGGACGCATTTCAGGATACAACTCAGTTGCGATGTCTTTGTTTTCCATACCCGGCAGCACGCTCCATACCTGTGCGGTAATGAATGGCATGATTGGGTGAAGGATAACCATCATTTCCTGCAAAACAGTCCAGAGTACAAACTGTGCTTTTTCTGCACGCTCGCCGCCTGCACGCATATCAGGCTTGATAAGCTCAAGGTACCAGTCGCAGAACTCGTTCCAGATAAACTTGTACATGATCTGAGCAGATTCGTTGAAATGGTAGCTTGTAATAGCGTTATCCATATCTTTCTTCACAGATTCAAGACGAGAAAGAATCCAGCGGTGATGTACGCCGTCGATTTCGTCAAATGCGAAAGTCTTAGGCTTTCCTTCCGGCAGGTTCATCAGCGCGAAACGAGCTGCGTTCCAAATTTTGTTACAGAAGTTACGGTAACCGTCGATGCGCTGCTCAGACAACTTAATGTCACGCCCCATTGCTGCGAATGAAGTCAGAGTAAAGCGCAGGGAGTCACAACCATACTTGTCGATCATCTCAACCGGGTCGATAACGTTACCTGTAGATTTGGACATTTTCTTGCCCTGCTCGTCACGTACGAGAGCGTGGATGTACACATGATGGAACGGTACTTCGTCCATAAAGTGCAGACCCATCATCATCATACGGGCAACCCAGAAGAAGAGGATGTCAAAACCGGTAACAAGTACAGAAGTCGGGTAGAATGTATCGAGCTCTTTAGTTTTTTCAGGCCAGCCCATAGTGGTGAAAGGCCAGAGAGCAGAAGAGAACCAGGTATCGAGAACGTCTTCGTCCTGTACAAGATTCTTGGAACCACACTTACAGGTGGTTGGATCTTCTGTAGATACAATAAGCTCACCACAATCCTGACATGTCCAAGCCGGAATACGGTGTCCCCACCATATCTGACGGGAAATACACCAGTCACGAATGTTATCGAGCCAGTGGTTATAAGTCTTAATCCAAGACTCTGGGAAAATCTGAGTAAGTTCAGGTACAGCTGCACGAGCACGTGGAGCAAGTTTAGTCATTGCTACGAACCACTGAGTGGATACGTACGGCTCAACAATAGTTTTACAACGGTAACAGTGACCAACACTGTGCTCATGTTCTTCGATTCGATCGAGGAAGCCTTCAGCTTTCAGTGCTTCGAGGATTTTTACACGTGCTTCAACGCAAGTAAGGCCTGCGTATTCACCGGTATCTTCGTTAAGAGTACCGTCTTCGTTGAGGATATTCATTACCTCAAGACCATGTTTGCGACCGAGCTCCCAGTCATTATGGTCATGCGCAGGGGTAACTTTAAGACAACCTGTACCAAATTCGATGTCTACGTAACTGTCACCGATGATGTCGAGTTCACGACCCACAAGCGGAAGAATTGCTTTCTTACCGATGAGATGGTTGAAACGCTCATCATCAGGGTTAACAGCAATCGCGGTATCCGCAAGCATAGTTTCAGGACGGGTGGTTGCGATAATGAGTTCGCCGGAGCCATCCGCAAGCGGGTATTTAACGTAGTGCAGAGCACCTGGTTCGTTAGCGTGATCTACTTCGTCATCAGCAAGAGCAGTGTGACAGCGAGGACACCAGTTGATGATGTAGTCGCCTTTATAAATGAGATCCTGCTCGTGAAGTTCTACGAAAACTTTACGAACAGCTTTGGAAAGACCTTCGTCCATGGTGAAGCGTTCACGGGTCCAGTCAACGGATGCACCCATTTTGCGAACCTGATTAAGAATACGGCTGCCGTACTCTTCACGCCATTCCCATACACGTTCAACAAATTTTTCACGGCCAAGATCGTGACGACCAAGCCCCTCAGTTGCAAGCTTACGCTCTACAACGTTCTGAGTAGCAATACCTGCGTGGTCAGTACCCGGTACCCACAGAACTTTTTTACCTTTCTGACGCTGGTAGCGGCAAAGAATATCCTGCAAAGTAAGGTTAAGAGCGTGCCCCATGTGCAGAGCACCGGTGACGTTTGGTGGCGGAATAACAATAGAATATGGTTCACCTTCGGCATCCATATCCGGTGTGAACACGTTGTTTTCTTCCCAGTACTTACGCCACTGGTCTTCAACTGTTTGAGATTCATAACCCTTAGAAAGAGCGTTTTCCGCCATACTGCTACTCCAGATTCGTTATTGTATTCAGGCGCGTAACGCCTGATTTTGTATCATTATGTACCCCAGACACACGTTGCATGACCGTGGTGCCTGCGGTTTATGGGTTCCCCCCGCATCAGCAAGAGAACATTCCCTCTAACTGCACTTCAGGACACCCCTTTTTCAAGTTAGTATTGTAACTATTTGCACTCGCTGCCCTCGCTTGGTAGAGTGCGCTTCCACGACTGAAAAAAGTCAGATTAATTAGCGGAAGGACAATGTCAAGCATCTATATATTATGGGACGAATCCCACCTATGGGGTCTACTCGTCTGGCGGGCACTGGAAGCAATGAAACTTCCATACTGCATTGTGCGGGGAGAAGAAATAGCGCAGGGTTTGCTTTCTTGCAACCCACCAGCCTTACTTCTTGCTCCTGGCGGCAATGCCAGGCTCAAAGCAAACGCCCTTGGCTCCAAAGGAATTGAAGAAATACGTAAATATGTTGCTAATGGCGGCAAGTACCTTGGCTTCTGCGGTGGCGCAGGACTTGGTCTTACCGGTAAAAACGGGCTTAATCTTTGCCCGTGGGAACGCGCCAAATTTACCAACCGCATGCAACATTTTGTAAGCGGTCATCTTCATTCTTCTATCGGTGCAAACATTACTCACGCCGCCGACCTGATTCCAGATAATTTTCCGGAAAAACCAGCGCTTCCAGTCTGGTGGCCAGCCAGATTCTCCCCAAAAGAAAATACCGACGTTGAAATCCTAGCCAGCTACTCAACTCCGGGTAATGACTTTTGGATTGCCGACCTGCCGCTAAACACCTTGCCGCCAGGAACCTTCAACGAATGGGAATCACTGTACGGCATCAAACTTCGCCCAGAATTCCTCGAAGGACAACCATGCATTCTTACAGGAAAATTCGGGAAAGGTCGCTATGTACTAAGCTACACGCACCTTGAGACTCCGAATTCTCCTGAAGCAAACGCTTGGCTTGCCCATATTATCAATACACTTACCGAAGGCACGATTACAGCAAAACAAACGTTGGTAACAGACTGGCACCCAGCAACTGAAACGCCGCAATGGACGGACGAACAGTTGCTGGAAGCAAAAGGGATATTTGACGATATTGTTACAATTGGCAAGAACCATTGTTTATTCTTTGCAAGAAATTCATGGCTTATCGGATGGCGAGCTGGAATTCCGGGTGCAAACCTGAACAACCTTTATAACAGCTTATGCTCTGCCGTTTCAATGAAGCCAACCCCTGCAGCTCAAGAATTCTGGAACGACGCCTCTGAAGATTTTATGCGCAATCTGAACATCTTTTATGAAGGAGTGAAAGGATACCTCCTGGCTGAACGTCTTGCTATGACCCTTTCAAAAACATTCCCTGAAACAGTTTCATCGGAATCGCTTCGCAACCAACGGACAGCCTTATTTGGCCCCCCTATGGCCAGCGGCGGAGTATATCTGGAACTTCTTAATACGTTAGATCACCTTGTATATCTTTTGTTGCCACACACTATCGAGTCGTAAAAATCTATAAATACGCATAAAAAGCATCAAGCGTATTTTACTACAGCGTAAACAGCAAAGCTCATTCTGTTGTAACCATCCAACAGAATGAGCTTTTTTATGTTGTAACGATTAAAACTCATTGTAACACATTCAAACTGTTATGAAGTGTAGCCATCAACACTTCAGTAGACGGGGTATTCTTTTCTTTAATCCTTGCTGCAAGACTCTCATAATTCTATCGTTACAGTTGAGATCGACACACACCTGGCAAGGAGTCTCTTTCCATGAAAAAGATTTTCTTATTAATGCTGCTTTCCGGCGTAATAGCATTCGGAATTAGCTCGTACACAACGGTTTCCATAAATCCAATCCTAAAAAAAACAGCACATTACATAGGGCCTAAAGTCATGGGCACTCGAGTGCAGCTTGAGGATGCCAAACTGTCCACTCTTTCCGGATATGGGACCATCCACAATGTATACCTTGCCAATCCTGTCGGATTCCCCCGCGGGCACTGCATCCAAATAGGGGAAATAGATATAAACATGCTCCCATCATCCATTGGCACTGGAACCATCATCATTGATAACCTTACGATTAAAGCAATGGATATCTCGCATATAACCAATCGCAAAGAAAACAACTTTGATATCCTGCTCCAAAACTTACGAAACAAACTTCCAGAACCACGTGAATTTCCGCCTAATCCGTCAAAAGACATTGACTACAAGAAAGTTATCGGAAACCGATATATCATTAAGAATGTACACGTCATTACCCCTTCTGTTAGCGGCTCTATGCCTAAACCGCAAAAAGCCAACTTCAGTGTAATAATGGATGACATGCATTTTACTGATATAGGAGAAGCGGAAAACGGTGTTCCATTTTTAGTAGCCCTTGAACAAATCCTTACTAAAATCGAGCATAATGTTGAGTACGCTATTATGGACACTCATTTTCGCTATAAAGATAGATAAAAATTTTGAACAACAAACTATTTTATGAATATTTTTTTATTATAACAAAACGAGAGCAGCACTCTTATTAAAGCAATAATCTTCAAATTTTTAATAATAAAAGACACCCCAAACAAAGAGCACACGTAATATAACTATTACATGTGCTCTTTTATATGTTCTTTTTTCTTTTTTGTAATTATTAACAGTATATTTCCGTTTACTCGATCAACTGCAAATGATACTCGTCTCCACCTACGCATAAGGAGATATAGCATGCAATATGGAGTATTCATTTAATGTTTACCATGGATTTTGATGTCAATTTTCTCTGGCTGGGCTGGTTTGCGTTAGCAGTTGCCTTCTTTCTTATTGAAATATTTACGCCAACCTTCATTATTATTTTCTTTTCAGCCGGAGCCTTGTTTGCAGGCTGTGCAGCATTGCTGGATCAGTCTCTGACCTTCCAAGTTGTAACATTTTTCTGTGCTTCTGTTGCATTGTTAACTCTTCTGCGAAAACAAATGCCAAAGATATTTGGTCAGACTTCTTCTGATGATGAAGTCTTCAAAGATGCAGCTATAAACGCAACCGCAATCGTTGTTGAATCAATTTCAAGCACGATCAGCGGACGCGTAAAATATCAGGGTACATTCTGGAACGCCGAGGCAGACGAAGCTATTCCTTCCGGTTCTACTGTAACCATTCTCGCCCGCAAAGAATCTGACCCCAATACTTTCATTGTTAAAAAGGATTAACATGACCAGTCTTATCACCTCTATTGTTATCGCCGTTCTTGTTCTCATTACGCTGATTAAAACGGCTGTTGTCGTGCCACAAAGAAGCTCCTACGTTATTGAACGATTAGGTAAGTACTCCAAAACCCTTGAAGCCGGTCTGCATATCCTCATTCCTTTTGTAGACAAGGTAGCCTACCGCCGCTCTACCAAAGAAGAGATCTTAAACATCCCATCTCAGTCCTGCATTACCAGCGACAACGTTGTGGTTGAAATCGACGGTGTCCTCTACATTCAGGTACAAGATGTTATGAAATCCTGCTACGGCGTAAACGACTACTACCTTGCGGCAGGTCAATTGGCACAAACTTCCCTGCGCTCTGCTATCGGTAAAATCAGCCTTGATAAAACCTTTGAAGAACGTGACAGCATCAACGCCGCGGTTGTGAGTGCTATTGACGAAGCTGCACGCGAATGGGGCATCAAAGTTATGCGCTACGAAATTCAGGACATCACACCTCCTGAAACTGTAATGCATGCCATGGAACAACAAATGAAAGCTGAACGCGAAAAACGTGCAGAAATCGCAAGTTCTGAAGGCGACAGACAGTCCCGTATCAACCGTGCAGAAGGCTTAAAACAGGAAGCAATTGAACTTTCTGAAGGTGAAAAGCAGAAAAAAATTAACGAAGCAGCCGGTCAAGCTGAAGAAATCATGCTTATTGCAGAAGCTACTGCAAAAGGTATAACCATGATTGCAGATGCTATGGCTGCACCGGGCGGTGCTGAAGCTGCTAAGCTGAAAATTGCAGAACAGTTCATTAACGAGTTCGGTAAAATGGCTGAGAAATCAAATACCATGATCGTTCCGGCCGACATGGCAAACGTAGGCGGCATGGTCGCTTCTGCCACTGAAATTTTAAACAACGTTAAACTCCAAAAATAACGTTTGTCCTCCTACCTTCTTAAGGCTGCTTCTGATTTCTATAACCAGAAGCAGCCTTTTGCATTTCAGTCTGTTATATTAAAAACTAGGCTCCAATTTTTGATACACAATTTGGGATGACTTTGCGTGTGCTCCTGAGTATAGTGCCGCCATGGCAAAAATCGGAGAATTTACATTACACGCAACGGACGGAGCTGCCCGTACAGGTGAACTGCAAACTGCGCACGGCGTAGTGCAGACGCCTATCTTTATGCCTGTGGGCACGGTAGGCAGCGTTAAGGGCATTGCTCCTGACGACTTGAACAATATTGGCGCTGAGATCATTCTCGGCAACACCTACCACTTATACCTTCGTCCGGGCGACGATCTTGTTGCACGCCATGGCGGTCTGCAAAAGTTCAATTCCTGGAACAAACCAATCCTCACGGACAGTGGCGGATTTCAGGTATTCAGCCTCAGCGATTTACGAAAAATCAAAGAAGAAGGCGTCACCTTCCGCTCCCATCTGGATGGTTCCAAGCATCTTTTCACACCGGAAAAAGTTATCCAGATTCAGCGCAACCTGAACTCTGACATCATGATGGTGCTGGATGAATGCGTAGGCTTTGGCGCTGACAAAGAATACACTGCCCGCTCCTTGGAAATGACCACCCGCTGGGCAAAACGCTGTCGTGAAGAATACCCTCGTGGCGCCGGAGACAACCTTCTCTTCGCTATCACACAGGGCGGCTTCTTCAAAGACTTACGTGAACGCTCCATTGCACAGCTGACCTCTGAAGATTTCGACGGCTTCGCACTTGGCGGTCTGTCTGTTGGTGAAAGCAAAGAGAAGATGATGGAAATCTTATACCATTCCGCTCCTCTGCTTCCAAAAGACAAACCACGCTACCTTATGGGCGTCGGTACCCCGCTCGACATTATCAACGGTATTAACGCCGGCATTGATATGTTCGACTGCGTTCTGCCTACCCGTAACGCACGTAACGGCACTCTCTACACCTCACAGGGTAAAATCAGCATCAAGCGCAAAGAGTATGCCGAAGATGACGGACCGCTTGATCCGAACTGTAACTGTTACACTTGCCGCACATTCTCCCGTGCGTACTTGCGTCATCTGTTCCAGGCAAAAGAGCTGCTCTCTTTCCGTCTGAACTCTATCCACAACCTTACCTACTTCCTCGACACTGTTCGTGGAGCACGTAAGGCTATTCGTGAAGGTAGATTTGCAGAGTACAAAAAGTCTTACGAAGCTATTTATCCTAACGAAGTCGTATAACTACAAAGCGATACATTGCAGTTACGCTGCAAAAAACATAATAAAATACGTCCTGTTCACCATGTACAGGGCGTTTTTTTATTCCATATATGTGAAAATTATTTTTTTTCCTAAGTAATATAAGAAATTCAACCGCTGCGGTGTATTTTTTATTGCGTTTTATATCTGCTCACGATAAACAGAAATCTGCCTCAACATATGGATCTCGGTTGAAGGTAGCAGGAGAGACCGTCTTTTTTTCCCCAAAAAAAGAAACGGCGCCGAAGATGTAACTCTTTCAGGCAAAAGGACTGCTGCTCGGACGAGCCTCTGGAGAGACTCCGCAAGGAGCACCGAAGGAGCAAACTGCTTTCCCAGTGCAGTGAAACTCTCAGGTAAAAGGACAGAGTGGACCCATAAAACCATTATTGCGTTTTCTTGCGTCCTCTTTCCCTCTTTCCAGTCGCCCCGTGTTTCTTATTTAGGCACCGCTAATGCGGGCTTTTTTTGTTTCTATGCATATCAGCCTGCAAACTGGGAGCATTTGATTACGTTTGTAATCGCCTATGTGCGATACATATATGGGGGAATATAGATTCCCCTCCTGACTGGTTTGTTGTTGTGGTTGCGATGCGCCGGAGCTGTAAGTTCCGGCGCATCTGCATTTTTATAACATCCGCTTTTTTTCCTTCATATTTTCTTCCCTTCTTCGCCACACTCCTCCCCCCTTTATTTGGTATCTTGCAGTGCAACAAACATTATCATTGCTACCCCGCCATAAAAAAAGCACTACACTTTCATAGTACTCTTTTTTTATGGCACTATCTGAAGCTATTAATAGCGTTTTGTTTTTATCAATTTTTTCTGCCGTTACACTGCACCCAATATAAAAAATTATCTTCACAGGAGCTTACTATGCAAACAGTTTCCTTGAAAAGAAATGGCAAAGAAGACCTAGTATTTACAGGTGAATTGCTTGTGAGCCTTGATGACAGAGAATTGATGGGCGTGACACCAAACTGGTGGGAGCTGAAGCTGTACAAAACCTCAATCGGTAAATTCATCCTCTCTTCAACATTCCATATCAACTATCCTAGCAGACGCACCCTGCACGGGGCACTCAGTTTCTCCAAAGCTGAACACCTGCAACACTACCTCGTAAACGAATGCAACGGACCTACAAAAATCGCTGACGAATTCATCAACAGAGCTGCCAAACGGGATCAAGCATTTCAAGCAATTCTCAACAATCAGAAAGGGGGATCTGCTTTCAAGCAACCAGCCAGCAGACCTGTTGCGTCAAAGGCATTCTAACATTTCGCTAAGGTAAGTTTGTCAGCCGGACCTTAACAAACAGGGGTAGGTACCCCCTGCATCCCAAAACAAACAAAGCACCTATTAGCGGTCTACCAAAAGAAATCACGGAAAAAGGATGAAGCATCTGCTTCATCCTTTTTCATTTCACCTTGAGTACACAGAAAAGTTCTTCTTCCTACAGCTTGATCAAACAATATCAATGAATGATTAACGATAGAAGCTAACTACATAAGACAAAAAAAGGGCAGAGTCATTGCTCTGCCCTTTCTTCTTTTCCTATACAATTGCTATAGCTAGCTCAGCCTAGGAACGCATATTCTCAATAATACCATTCAAATCCTGTGCAAGCTGTGCAACCGATTCTACCGCTACAGTAGATTCTGTCATGGCAGCAGCTGTCTGTTCAGAGATGTCATTAATTACCGTAACAGAACTATTAATCTGTTCACTTGCAGCAGACTGCTCTTCTGATGCAGTAGCAATTGCACGAACCTGATCAGCAGTTGCTTCAACCATTTTCATAATTGATTTTAATGCCTCACCAGAACGGGTTGCAAGCTCGGTAGAATCATCCACAAGCTCTACAGCTCGTTCTGTAGCCTCAACGTTCTGCTGTGTGCTTGTCTGAATTGCACTTACATACTCAACAACTTCGCGAGTAGCATTCATTGTCTTTTCTGCAAGTTTGCGCACTTCATCCGCAACAACAGCAAAACCGCGGCCCGCATCACCTGCTCGAGCAGCTTCAATAGCGGCGTTTAATGCAAGCAAGTTTGTCTGGTCTGCAATATCTTCAATCACGGTAATAATCTGACCAATACCATCTGCACGACGACCGAGTACAGTCATCTCTTCTTTCAAAGCCTGAGCTTGGTCAGCAACAGCATGAATTCTCTCCACTGCCTGATCAACAACCTGACCACCTTCAACAGCTTTTTCCTGTGTCGATGCTGCTAGTTCGGCTGCATCCGATGCGTTACGGGCAACCTCAAGAACAGATGCATTCATCTGCGTCATGGCACTTGCGGATTCACCTGTAAGCTTCTGCTGTTCATCAGCACCGTTACTCGACTGTCGTATCTGCGCCGCAAGCTCTTCAGAAGCAGAAGATACCTGTTCTGAAATGGCACGTGCAGAATTTGCGGCCTGAGTAATCTTCTCGTTCTGTTCTTCAACTCTGCTTTGTTGCCTACGCATGGTCGTCATGTCTGTAATCATCACAAACACACCAAGCATCTTGCCATCCAGATCATAGATAGGCGCGGCATCAAAAATAAGGGTGAGTTCTTCACCTGCAAAGTTTTCCAAGACACCTTCATTACCGGTAGAAGGTCTGTGCGATGTCATCACATCACTAATAATGCGATCACAACATGGATCGTTAACAACAAAATCAGAGACCGCAACACCCTTGTAATCAACCGGCGTTCCAGCAATCCCCATCAAATCAATTGCTTGCTGGTTTGTCGAAGTAACCTTGCGGTCAACATCACAGATAAGAATAGGTGCCGTCATGCCGCGCAAAACGCCCTTGGAGAAACCAAGTTCAACCTTGAGCTTATCAACCATTGCACCAAGGTTTTTAGACAAATTACCAAGCTCGTCTTCACTGTTCACCAAGAAATGTGCGTTAAAATCACCATTACTAATGGCATCTGAAGAAGAAGCAATCTGTTCAATAGGACGAATAACTACTTTACGAATGAAGAACACAACACTCAGGACGAGAACAAGAAGTCCGGCAAATGAAATCGCGATGTTCTCATACATTTGCAACGCGATTGTATCCATAGCCCCTGAGATGTCTTTCGTAATAACTAGCTGTCCGAGAATTGGTTTTGATGCACCGTGACAGTGCTTACAGGAGGGCGCGTTTGGAATTGAGATAACTCTGACAAAAACAGGACTGTCGCCACCGCTCACAATCAGATTCTCTTTTACAGGCTGTTTTAATGCTCGTTTTGACACATCCGCAAAACCATCAATAGGTAATAGTTCTGCTATCTGCTTATCAATGTCAGCCTCTTGTGTTGAATATGTGACTTCACCTGCAAAATCTGCAAGATGAACTTTCATATCAGGATACTCTTTCCCGAGGCGAACAAATTCTCCCGTTGTCCCTTCATCGTTACCGACAACCATCGGACGCTCGATAGCTTCCTGTACCAGTTGCGATGTCTGCGTCAAAGACTGACTCAGTTGTTCCAGCATTCCATCATGCTGCAAATAGGTGGAAGTGCCTATCAGAACGGCGAACACAACAAACGAAATAAAGGTAATTAAGAGCGAAATCTTCGCACCTAACGAAGTCCGTATCGACATTATGTCCTCCTAGTGTGCACCACTGTTTACAAGCGGTTTAAACCCAAAATCGTTCACACGAGCAGCGCTATGGCATACCGTGCAATCTTTTGGATCAGGCTTACGCTTGATTAAATCAGGATCGCCGTCTTCAGCATGTGCCGCACCAGGTCCATGACATGTTTCACACCCTACATCTGAAAGTTCCGGAGTCTCTTCGTAGCTAACAAATCCCCCTTGCTTGTACCCTGTCGTATGACATTCGTAGCACTCTTGTTGCTCTGCCTTTGTAAGTTTTGGCGCCATAACCACAATACTCTCCCACGATTTTGCTTTTTTAGAGTATTGCATAAAACGACTGTGCTCTGCTTCATGACATTCACCACATGCAGCCGAACCCACAAACTTAGCTGCGAAAGCAATGCATGGCACACACAGAACCAATACGAGAGCAACAAGAAAGACTCTCTGGTTTTGCATAATTTCTTTCTCCCTTTTTGGAAGAGTATAAGCGTACATCCCTCGTACGCTTGCCCGAACACTCTTCACGACAACACCCACGTATTTCCTTTTTTATAAGGAACCTCTTCTATACCCCATCGGTTTACATTGCTATTTCTTTAACTTTTTACAAAAAAGACAATACGACAGATTAAAAACTGGCTGAGCATTCAACCTGCCACAAACACTCACAACATACTTTTTTTATTAGATAAAATAAACAAAGGCAAACAAATTAGCAAAACAGCAACACGGCATTTGCATGATCATATACATACATAAATGCCACTACAGATTCAAAACGCATCTACACAATAAGAATATACTTTTTTCAATATCATATGTTCTTGCTGCACTCACATATTACACTGCTAGTGGAGAAACTAAGACACTCACTTTACCAACCGTGCATAAAAACAATATCCATTTTACTTTGGGGAATAATAAATGGTTCAAGATCTTAAAGTTTCTGAATCGCGTACAGTACGAAACATCTTGCTCGTTATAATCTGTATAACGTTTGCAATAGGCGTATGGCGTATTCTGGTAGACACGACACCAAACGACATTCCTAAGGCAGAAAAAATAAGTATTGAAGAAAAGAACGTAGATTAAAAAAACGATCATTCACATAGCTGAAATTGCATTACTTACTTGCCTATAGGAGTAAGCGGAGGAATTCATGCCTACAATTGAAGAAGCTCTATACATAAAATTAGAAGCCAGTGATCCGACTATTGCAGGTGCTCTACATAATATGCTGTGTGAAATACACTTTACACATCTGATAAACACACTTCAGCTTACCAAGCCAGAAGTTCTTGTTATCGGCTGCACAACATATTCTAATGAAATTAAAGATCGTATTATCGAGGCAAAAAAACACAACTACGGTGCAGTGTATGTTTGTGCATCACAATACACAGAAGGCAATAAGCACGAAGCACTTATTTCTGGAGCACGGGACTTCTTCAGCTATCCCGTGAGCAAACTTATTTTGCAACGGGCACTGGAAGACTATCTTACAAGCCGAGCTGTCGATCCAAGCAAAGCTCATCGTTCAAAAGTAATTGCCGTTATGGGTGCACGAGGCGGTTCAGGAACAACCTCTGTTGCTGTAAACCTTGCAGCGTGCTTTGCAAAAGAGGGCAAGCAAGTCGGTCTGCTTGATTTTTCCAGACCGTATGGAGACGTGGCAACCTTTCTAAACACACCATGTAAACGGGACAGAAGGCATGCTGCAAAAGAAATTGAATTAATGAATGCATCATATATGAAAAGCGCCATGTATCATCACAGTAGCGGAATACTGGCACTAGTAGCGCCTGAAGTGACTTTGGGAACAGGAAGTGTTGTTCCAGAAACAGTTTCCGCCATGATCATAGCCGCCGCAGATGCCTTTAGAACAGTTGTTATTGATATGGGAAGCAGGGTTGATGCCGGTCTGTACAGAGTAATGGAAATGGCTGACGACAGCCTGCTTATAACAATGCCTACAAAACCTTGTATGGGAAGTGCCAAGCGTTTTGTACAAACCATCACGGCAGGCGGTTTTGAAAACTTCTGCAAACTGTCCTTGGTACTTAACGGATGTATTTCCGGTAATACGCTCTCAAAATTTGAAATGGAGAAAACCATTGGTGTAGACTGCATCACATGCCTGCCGGACGATCAAAAGGGAACTTTCATTGCTATCAACGACGGGACCCCCTACTGCCACCTATTCCCTGATTCACCACTCACGAACAGCTTACAAGAACTTGCAGTGCTCTTACACCAACACGAATGTCCAGATGACTATGAAGAAGAGTAATAACCAATTCAAGAGCTACATTCTTCAGACTGGCTACATGGTTAGCCAGTCTTTTTTAATGCAGTACCTCGTTCCCCATCTTCTGCCTTTATAACCATTCTTGCCTGCTTGTTCATTTTTTCTACAACCTGCCAAATATTACGTCTTAATAACGCTCAAAACACCATATGGTAAATTCTTCACTAATACTCTTTCGTATGTAGTAAAACTACTGGCAGTAGCCATCACTAGACGTCCGTTCCCCGTTAGAAAGCCCGAATAGCCACAGTTCTTAAAAAACAACTTCACGAACATAGTCGGCAGACTAAGTCTTCAAACGCTAACAACCTTGATTATAAGACATAATACAGCCCCTTCTTTACATTCTTTGTGAAAAAAATCTTTATTAAAAAAAGTTTTTTTTCCACTGGACGCTGCAAAAACTATCGTATAGATAGCCCGTCATCAGGCACGGGGACCAGAAATTTTCCTGCCCCTTTTTATTAATTTTAACCAAGGACTTTGTATGCAGAATACGCAGATCGCCAATAGTCAGATAACGCTTTCCAGTATGGAAAGCATCTTTGCGTGCGTATTCCACGAGCCTTGGAATACGCTCGAACATACGCGGCTGCGATAAGCTGCGACTTTTATTGCTGTTACAAAGGCTCGGAACATTGTGTTCGAGCCTTTTTTTTATATAAAAAACCAATTTCGGCATTCGCCACATATGCGGCCTGCCAAAGCACAACGTTACTTGGCGCACAGAATATCCTGAAACCGGCCTTACCGGAGCACAATCTAAGCTGTAAAACAAAAGGAAAGCACAATGCAGTTTAACCGTCATGCTCTTGCCTACTCCCTTCCGTGGAACATTTTTCTTCTCACCCTCGGCTCAGTCGTTTTTATCGTGGGATACAACGGCATTGCCGTGCATCACAATTTTATTCCTGCAGGCCTTTACGGTTTCGCAGTTCTCGGAAGTTACCTCAGTGATACTTTTACCACTTCACAGTGGTACCTTATCTTCAACATCCCGATCTTTGTTATTGCGTGGCGCAGTGTCGGCAAGAGATTCTTCTTGTTGAACCTTTACTGCATGCTCCTTGTAACATTTCTTACACAATATTTTTCTCTGAATCTCCATATTCAGGACAGACTGCTTGCATCTATTGCTTCCGGTGTCATTATGGGACTCGGCAGCGGCATCATTTTGCGCTCTTTCGGTGCTGGTGGTGGTTTTGATGTGCTCGCTGTTATTCTTAACCAAAAATTCGGCTTGCGTATCGGTGTATTCTACTTCGTTATCAACGCAATCCTCATGAGTCTGATTGCGGTACGCTTTAACCCTGACCTTGTTGTAACCACACTGATCATGCTCTTTTTAAGCTCGTACGTAACTGAATATGCACTTTCCATGTTCAACCAAAAAAAGGCTGTACGAATCATCTCTTACAAAAACGAAGAGATAATGGCACAGATGCGCCGTGCCCGCCGCCTGAACGGTACGCTCGTGTGGGGTACCGGATCATATTCCGGTAAAGCAGTCAGCATGTTGTTCTGCATTACAGACAACATCCGTATGAAACAGCTTGAATCCATAGTTTTTGATACAGATCCGAACGCAATTTTCATTGTTGAAAACACATTCTCTGTTGTTGGGGCAAACTTCAACCCACGCAAGAAATACTAGTTCGAGTACCTGTATACCATAGCGTAAGAAGCCCCCGTCAGGCTGCACAGCGAATTTGCTGTTGCCGGATGGGGGCTTCTTTTTTATCTGTCCAAAACAGCAGACTTACTCTTACATATGCTTGACGAATCCCGAATATCTGGTGACTCTGCTAGTCGGTCAACCTTGGAGAAATTATGTTCAAATTATATATCTATACAGCCATACTAAGTATCATACTTACAGGTATGTCCACTGGATGTACTGTAAAAGCTAAAGGCAACTACACAATTGAACATACTATTCAACGAGTTAAATAGGAGAACACGTTGTACCGTGCAGTCCATACCGTAACACACAATTAAAGCTGTCTGCCCCGAATCTTGACAGCCATATGGACGACACGATATTTAGCCAAACAACTAAATGAAGCGCCCAACAGCTTCATAGGGAATGTCGACGCCTTAAAAGCAAATTTTTTTAGCAAGCACAGTGTAAAAAAAGTGACGGGGAAACAAAGTATTTCACTCCGTCACAGAACTGTCCACGCACTGTAACATGCAGTTAAAGAAGTTAGCTTTATGTGTAAACACATGTCCCGGGACGATTATGCAAAAACTTACTCAGACTTTGAAAGCGCTATCCGACCAGAACCGACTTCGCATTGTCATCGCGTTAATGGAAAACGATGAACTATGCGCCTGCCAGTTTACAGAACTGCTGGGAATAGCCGGTGCCACTGTCTCACGCCATTTAGGCGTGCTGCACAATGCAGAGCTTATACAATTTAGAAAAGAAGGCCGATGGATATTCTACAGACTTAACAAAGACATCGAATATCCAAAATCGCTTCTGGCATGGATTCACGAACAATCTGAAACTTGTACCGAAGTACAGCAAGACCTTATCCAACTACAGAAAATTCTTTCCAGCGCTCCTGAAGATATCTGTAGAAAACAGCGCAGTGCTTGCTGTTCTGACTAGGAACAACCATGAGCAAAAAAATTAATATTCTCTTTTTATGCACAGGCAACTCCTGCCGCAGCCAGATGGCGGAAGGCTGGACAAAACATCTTAAAGGCGATGTCCTTAATGCCTATTCTGCCGGTATTGAAACCCATGGCCTTAACCCGAATGCTGTAGCAGTAATGAAAGAAGCAGGTGTGGATATTTCTTCACACACTTCCCAGCTGCTTAGCGAGTTTGACGATATCTATTTTGATGTTGTGGTTACCGTGTGCGGTCATGCACATGAGACCTGCCCTTACTTTCCGGGCAATGCGAAAGTCGTCCATGTAGGCTTCCCAGACCCTCCTGCACAGGCAAAAGAGCTTGCAGAACAAGGGGCATCTGAAGAAGAACAACTAGAATGCTACCGTAAAGTCCGCGACGAAATTAAAGCGTTCGTTGAAACTCTTCCGGAATCCCTTGGATTATAGCCACTACTGAAAACGGTGTTCACTAAAAAATATGACTTACTTTTCAAACCCTTGTCGTTTTTTTGTTTGAACATCATGCATCGTAACATAAATGTCACATGCGAAATATACATTGTTTCTGTCAGCCATTAGCAACTATGGTGACAGCAACTCTATTCTATGTCTTACTGTATGGGCCAGCAACTACCATACGCCAAGACACCTAATCGGGGCAGGAAACCTCTCTCTCCCTGCCCCGATTATTTAATTCCTGCGTTACGCAAGCCCCCTCTTTTATATCTCCCCCCACTTCCAACTAAAACCCTTGCCATTTTCTTATGCTACTAGCGTATTTTTTTGTGCGTCTACAACTTCAAGCAACTGCACTCCCCAATCCTTTTTCCACATAGTCGAAAACAAAAACACATCGAAGACAAAAACGTCAAAAGTTCGTACAGTTGTTTTTCCTACAGATTTTTTTCAAGTGAGACGGCTATGAACACATTGATAGATTTTGAAAAGATTACCCAGTTGTTTTCCGCTGCTGACACAGAAGGCAGGGACTTTCTATATGAATATGAAGTGTACAATCTGTTAGCTAACTCTGGCGCAGAAACACCACCTATTGCAAACCTTCTTCCTCGAGGCGCACGTTTTTCCGATGAAGAGCTTATGGCAATTCCGGGCGAAAAGGCTGTACTCAAAATCGTATCCCCTACAATCATTCACAAAACAGAAGTAGGCGGCGTACGCATTGTAGAAAAACAACCATCAAAAATCCGTTCTGCTGTCCGCGCCATGCAATACGAAGTGCCGGAAAACTACGCAGCATACATCGAACGTAATCCTGACCATGCACCGGAAGCCTACAAGGGGCTGAAAAATGAAGCGCTGATTAAAGCCATCAGCCGCGATCTAAAAGGTGTGCTGCAAGTACAGTTCATGCCGCCAGATTCCAGTGCATTCGGTAACGAACTTATTGTTGGTCTTCGTTATACCCGTGAATTCGGCATGGTAATCAGCGCCGGTCTTGGCGGAACAGATACCGAACTCTATGCCGAGCGTTTCCGTAAAGGACAGGCTATCGTCGCAGCCTCCACTGAACTTGTTGACGGTGAAGCATTCTTTGCCCTGTTCCGCAAAACTATTTCTTACCGCAAACTTGCCGGTCTCACACGCGGTCAGCGTCGTATCGTCACTGACGAGCAGCTCATTGAGTGCTTCAGTTCCTTTATTGAAATGGGACGCTACTACTCTCCTTCCAACAGCGATGCTCCATTCACAATCCAAGAGCTTGAAATCAACCCGTTTGCGTTTACAGACTATCTAATGGTTCCACTGGATGGCATGTGCCGCTTCGGCAAAGCCGAAAAAACGGCTAACCCGCGTCCGATCAACAAAATTCATAACCTCTTGCACCCAGAGCGCATCGGCATCATTGGCGTTTCCGCAACCCGCCGCAACTTTGGACGAATTATTCTCGAAAACATTCTTGCTGAAGGATTCTCTAAAGAAAACGTCACGCTTATTCGTGAAGGCATCGACGAAATCGACGGCGTTCGCTGCGTACCGAACCTTGCAAGCTTAGATCACAAGCTTGATCTGTTCGTTGTTGCTGTTTCCGCAGCCCAAGTTCCAGAACTTGTAGATGAAATCATCACTCTTGATGCTGCCAACAGTGTTATGCTCATCCCTGGGGGCATGGGTGAGACTCAGGACAGTCAAGAAAGAGCAGCTGAAGTTATCGCCCGCATCAATGCCACCCACTCAAACGGTGATGGTGGACCAGTGTTCCTCGGCGCCAACTGCATGGGCGTAGTCTCCCATCCTGGTAATTACGACACATGGTTCATTCCGGAAGAGAAGCTTCCAAAGAACCGTAGCACTACACCACACCGCGCAGCGCTTATCAGCCAGAGTGGCGCCTTTATGCTGCATCGATGCAGCCAGAGCCCTGAACTGCATCCTAGCTACATGATATCTATGGGCAACCAGACAGACCTCACCCTTGGAGACATGGTTCGATATTTCAAGGACGCAGACAATGTAGATGTAATTGCGGTTTACGCAGAAGGATTCAGTGACTTGGATGGTCTTGAATTCTGCAAAGCAGTTCGCGAAGCCATCCTCAACGGCAAAGAAGTAATCTTCTACAAAGCCGGTCGTACCCCTGAAGGAAAAACAGCCACCAGCGGTCATACCGCCTCCCTCGCTGGGGACTACATGGTATGCGAAAGCTGTGTGCGTCAAGCTGGTGCACTCGTAGCCCGTACCTTCCAAGAGTTTCAGGATCTCTTCCTGCTTGCAGAAATGCTCCACAACAAAAAAATCGCTGGCAACCGCCTCGCGGCTATCAGCGGTGCAGGTTTCGAAGCAGTAGGCATGGCAGACTCTATCCACTCCGACGATTTCCAGATGGATTTAGCGCAGTTCAGCTCCAGCACCAAAAAAGCCATTGGCGCAATGCTTGAAGCAAACAAACTGCAATCTCTGGTAACCATCCAGAACCCGCTTGACCTTACGCCAAGTGCAAACGACACACTGCATGCAGAAGCAGTCACAACAGTCGCGAAAGACAAAGCTGTCGACTCCATCATCGTTGGCCTCGACCCGCTCTCTCCTGCAATGCACACGCTCGCAGAGCCAACATTACCAGCCTTTTCCATGGAAGACAGTAGTTCCATTGCCAACATACTGGTAGAAGCGGCTAAAAAGTCTTCCAAGCCAATCATTGGTGTTATCGATGGCGGCAGACTTTACGATCCACTGCGCGACCATTTCCTACAGAACAACGTGCCAGTCTTCCCAGTCTGCGACCGAGCCGTCACCGCGCTCGCGCTCTACTCCGAATCACGGCTCCGCGTTGAAGAAATCCGCGCTACTAACGAACGTTTTTAAAAGTACTTTTTTCTTTGTCTCCGACGGCTGGGGAAAACCTTTCTGTAGAAAGGTTCTTCCCCAGCCTCCTTTCCAAAGACTTTTATTTAGCGAAAAAAGCCCGTCATTATATATTTCACACGGCTTTAATTCAGCCGACTTAAGTAATCAAAAAAGGCTGTCCTTTGATTAAAGGACAGCCTTACTAAAGCAACTCAACTACTTTCTACGCCGCCTATTGTTCACACAGAGCACGTGATACTTACCATTTTTGACTTCAGCACCTTCAGTAACATGCTCGAAACCGGGGAATCGGTTGTCCCAATCTTCGAGATGCTTGAGGTACTGGATAGCGGGGCATTCTTCTTGTGTCCCAAACGCTTCACCCGACATGATCATTGGAATACCTGGGGGATATGGAAGCAAAGAATTAGCGGCAACCCTGTTTCCAAGTTTGTCGGAAGGAATAAGCTCAACTTCCTGCTGCACTATCTTTTCATAGGCATCACGTGGTTTCATAAGTGGAGTGAACCGACTGGTATAAGCCTTGTCGAGAGCAAGGTGCATTTCACTTGATTTCAAGAACGCAAACATCTCCTCTCCAAGTGCCTTGAGTGTCTTGCCTTCATACTTATCAGGATAGGCTTTGAATAAGGCTGGTAATACGTGACGCACGGTATCGCCAGAGTCATAATGCTCTTTAAACCGAATAAGCGTGTTGAGCAAAGTTCCCCATTTACCGCGAGTTATCCCCATGGAAAAGAGGAACATTATCTGAAAGTCTGTTGTACGTGTTGGAACTATCCCGAAACGGGTGAGATACTGGGTTACGAGTGCTGCAGGAACCCCGTCTTGTAACAGCTTGCCATCGTCCCCCATACCAGGGGTAAGAATGCTGACTTTAATAGGGTCGAGCATGCACCAATTATCTTCATCCAACTCGAAGCCGTGCCATGTATCATTCGGCTTGAGCCGCCAGCAGTCCTGATCTTTTGTCAGTATATCCACGGGAGCATCTTCAAAAAGAACCCATTCTTTTTCTCCCTGTTCTGTCACCTGAACATACTCTGGATTCCATGGCTTAAAGAACCAGTCCTTGTGATTCTCGTGCTCACGCCAAAGTCGTGCCATGGCTCTACGGAAATCTACGGCCTCCTGAATTACTTCTTGCGTAAGTGATTCTCCGCTCTCTCCGGACATCATTGCGGCAGTGATATCATTAGAAGCAACAATAGAATAGAGAGGAGAGGTTGTGCTGTGCATCATATAAGCTTGGTTGAACATGGTCGGATCGACTTTTTTACGCCCTTCACGCACATGAATATATGATGACTGTGAAAGCCCGTTAAGAAGCTTGTGCGTGGAATGAGTTGCGAACACGGTAGCTCCCTCATGCTTATCCGGTTCCCCATTCATGGCAAAATGATCCTCGTACATATTATTGAAACGGGCATAACCGTACCATGCTTCGTCGAAATGGATAATCTCTGTTGATTTCTCCAATTGCTCTTTTGCCTTCTTTGCGTTGTAACACAATCCATCATACGTGCAGTTAGTTACCACTGCGTATACAGACGCACCATGACTCCGTCTTCCATCCATTTGTTTTACGAGTGGAGACCTTTTCACCGTATCGGCAATGGCTTCAGGGGTCATGTCGGCAACTTGAATAGGTCCGATTATGCCGTATCTGTTACGAGTGGGAATCATGTAAACTGGAATTGCACCAGTAAGAATGAGTCCTTGTTCAATAGACTTATGGCAATTACGATCAATCAATACGACATCATTGTTGGTAATGCATGACTGCATAATTGTTCTGTTGGAACCGGAACTTCCTACAACAACATTATAGGTTTGATGTGAGCCAAACACTCGAGCTGCATACAACTCGCTGTCACCAAAAGCTCCGGTGTGATCGAGCAAAGAGCCAAGGGAAGCACGTTCAATGCCCATATCAGTGCGAAATAAGTTTTCACCGTAATAATCAAAAAAGACTCTGCCCACAGCAGATTTTGTAAAGCCGATACCTCCTTGGTGTCCTGGGGCTGCCCATGAGTATTCTTTTATTGCAGCATACCGCATTAAGGCATCCATCAGCGGCGGCAACATCTGATTGCGATAACGGCGCATTGCGGCCTCAATTCTTCCCGCTATAAAGTCTGCGGTGTCTTCCACAATCCACACAAACTCATCCACCATTTCCATTAAATGGCTGGACATGGCTAAGGTAGTTTTTTCTCGTTCTGCAATAAGGAACACCGGAACATTTGTCTGTCTACGGTGCAACTTTCGAATCAAACGCTCCGCTTGCTGATATTCTTCATCATTCTCGTTGTGCATATTAGCACTAAGCAACAGGCAATCAACAGGTGTATTTGCTTGCAGGATAATACGGGCATCACAAAAACTGTAGGAGCGGGTAATGCGTACATTCTGCTTTTCCAGCTCCTGCATAAGTCTATGCACAGCATTACTCACGTAGGTCTCTGCCTGCGTTGTTTCGTCCTCTGCCACTAATACATGAAAGTCTGACACTGACACGTAATGCTCCTTACTGCTAGTTGCCCCCATTACTTACCGTACCCGCTGCCAAAAAATACCGCCGCAGTTATTGCTATCCCTACAAGCATAACTGCTCCTACTTTCTCCCATCCAACAAACAGAACTGCAGCACCCTGTTCTCGTTTTGCTTTCCAGAACACCCCTAAACCAAGGGCAAATAATATGCTGGAGAGCAATAACAGTTTAGGTGTTGCAGCGTAGAGAAGCCATAATGCATAGACCGCAGCAAACCCACCGGAGAACTGCGCCATGCTTTTAGAAACTGGCTGGTCTTCTGGATAGGTATTAGTCATGCACAGCTTGCTCAAATAGACTGCACTGACAAAATATGGATAAAGAATCATCACACCTGTGATATCTACCAAAAACAACCAGGCATCTTTAGCAAACAACACAACAAACATGGTCAGCTGCATAAAGAGGCTTGTCACCAGAAGTGAAACATATGGTGATTCATGCCTATTTTCTTTTGCAAATATTTTAGGAAAAACACCGTCTTTTGCGGCAACATGCGGAACCTCTACCACCATAATGGTCCACGACAACCAGCTACCCAACAACGCAATGATCACACCGGCATTAATAAAAGATGCACCCCACGGCCCTACAAGTTTTTCCAACACATAAGCCGCGGACGGGGTAGGAAGCTTTGCAAGTTCTGCCTGTGATAAAAATCCATATGGAAGAAGAGAGATAAGAACATAAAGAGTAAGGCACATAAGCAGGCTTATGATGGTTGCTCTGCCCACGTCATCCGCATTCCTAGCCCTGCCAGAGACAACAACAGCACCTTCTATACCAATAAACGCCCATAACGTTACAAGCATAGTGCTTTTAAGCTGCTTACCTAACCCACCAAGCCCTGCGGATGCTTCTCCCCAGAAATCAAACGTGAAATGACTTGCTGAAAAAAAGATTGCAAGAATCACCACAAGCACCAGCAACGGCAACATCTTTGCAATCGTTGTAATAGTATTTAGCACACTGGCTGTGGACACACCGAAGAGGCAAATCGCACACATGCTCCATATAAGAACAGAACCGCCTATGAAAGCTTGAATCTGTGCGCTGAATGTTTCCGGCGGAAAAAAGTACGCGGCAGAATCCATAGTTAAAACAGCATAGCCAACATTACCGAAAACAGCACTCAACCAATATCCCCATGCCATTTCAAATCCGACAAAGTCCCCAAATCCATCATGGGCATAGGCATAGATGCCGGAATCAAGGTCTGGACGTGCATCCGACAACGCTCGGAAGGACGTAGCAAGGAAAAACATCCCCAGCCCAGTCAGTACCCATGCCAGCATAACTGCACCGGCTGCGGCACCTTCTGACATATTTGATGGCAAATTGTATATTCCACCGCCAACCATGGCACTCACTACAATGGCTACTAACCCAACCAATCCAAGCTTCTTTTGTCTTTCTGCCATCACATTCCTCGTGCTACGCTGTTAGAAGTGCTTCAACCCCATCCTTACTATTCAGCAACACAGCCCGTCACAAAGAAATTATTTATCGCAACCATCCAAACATATTTTATTTTTTTAGCAACCATCTGTTTACTCAAACAAAAAAGGTGTGTCTCTATTGCAACAATCTAGTGTCAAATAGTGCTTGAGCTTTTTTTTCTGGAGATAAGTCATAAGCTATGAAAGATACACATTAATGAATGTCTTCGCGTTGTTCCGGTCTCAAGTCGCATTAACCCGGCGACGGTACCTCCCAGAGATGGATTCTTTTTCAATTAAGTGAAATTCATCCCTAAAAAAATCCGGAACTTACCCCACGCATTTTAGAGACAACCTAGACAGAAAAACCCACCTGGCAGCAAGTGGGTTTTTTCTATTATGAAGCCTATGTCTTCAGAAGGGCTGCACGCAGACTCATCATTCATGAATAAACGGCAAGCCATTTTGCATTCAACGTTAGTACTGCATACAGCAGTGCATGGAGACAAGAGCCTTTACGCTTTCAGCATCCGGTAAATCCATTGCCTCCAAAGCAACCTCTTTTGCTTCACTCGTTACTATGGTGCGAATCATCTCTTTCGTCTGTTCAAGCGAAGTAGGTGATACAGCAAGCGAGTCTATTCCCAGCCCAACAAGCACAAAAACTGCCTGCAAATTACTGGTTATTCCTCCGCCGACACTCACCGGAATCCCCGATTCATGTGCCAGACGAATTATGTCACGCATTATCCGCAATATTGCAGGATGTAACTGTGTAAACTCTGTACCTAATACAGAATTTTTAACATCAAATACCATCACATACCGTGCAAGATCATCACCACCAAGTACAAAGAAATCTGCTTCGCGTGCTAGCTGGTCAGCAAGAAATACAGATGCAGGTACTTCAATCACGACTCCAAGGTCTACGTTAGGCGCAGCAGGTATAGATTCTTTTTTCAACATGACACGTGCTTCATTAAAAACACCATACACTTCACGCAGTTCTGTCAAATGGGAAACCATCGGAACCAACACTTTAATTGGATACTCCGCTGCGAGACGAATAAGAGCCTTAATCTGTTGAACAAATAAATCACGATGAGCAAGGCTGAAACGAACTCCACGTCTATCAAAAGCAACATTACGCTCTACTGGACTCTTTTCCATGTATGGAAGTATAATATCACCGCCCAAGTCTGCAGTTGAAACAACAAGAGGCTCCCCGTTCAACATTTCTGCAGCTCTTTTATATTCCTGATACTGCTCTTCTGAAGAAGGTGCACTATCCCTGTTCAGATAAAGGTATTCTGTACGTAAGATACCGATCCCGTCCGCACCGGCTTCAAGCGCAACTGGAATTTCATCCACGTTCTTCACATTCACTTCAACTCGTACAGATTTACCGTCACGTGTTATCGCAGGTTCAACTGCTTTCTTACGCACTTCCTGCAAGTGAACATCCCACTGAGAACGCAATGCCGTCAGCTTTTCCTGCTCTCCTGCATCCGGAGAAATCCAGACTTCGCCAGTAGCCCCGTTAAGTCCTATAACATCTCCATCTTGAAGAGAACTGATAAGCCTTTTTACCCCGACTACAGCGGGTATTCTCAAAGTTCTGGAAAAAACTGCCACGTGGGAAGCAGCACCACCTTCCTGCGTAACAATTCCCAACACATTTTTCGTATCAAGATTAGCCATATCTGACGCCCCAAGATCGTTTGCTATCAGAATAGCTGGATTTTCAACCTTAGGACCACAAAACTCTTCCCCCGTTAATGCGCGCAGTACACGGGAACCAACGTCAAGCACATCCACAACCCTGCCCCGAACATATTCATTCTGCAAAGTGCGGTATCGCTCCATGGTCTTCTCTATAGTCTCTGCCCATGCAGCTTCAGCATTATATTTTGCCTTAGTTATATAATCATGTGCAGAACAGGTAATGTACGGATCGTCCAGCAACATACTATGCAAGGCAAAAAACTCTGCCTCCTCTGCAGTCTCAACATTACCGGAAGCCTGATGCTCCAAGTCTGCCAGTTCAATCCGGGCCATGGCTATAGCTTCCGCCAGACGAACCATCTCTCTTTCAGCATCTGAAACTATTTTTCGTTCGACAATCGGTAAGGTAGGTCGATACCAAACTACTGAACCAAGAGCACTGCCTGGTGCTGCTGCTATACCACCTTCCGGCATTCGTTCTCCTCGCAAGCGAAAGTCTGGCTTATCTACATCACCAAAATTCACATTCGCCAACGCCTGCAATGCCTTTAGTACATCTTTAGCATCCGCCCCCACGGCTCTGAACTGAATAACGTCCCCCTTCTGCACTGTCAGCATGGTAATCTGGTTTAACGAGCGTGCATCCGCACTATCAGATCCCCGAATGAGCCATACATTGGAAGAATATCCGCCAACAGTTCCTGCAATACGAGCTGCCGGACGAGCATGAAGTCCAAGATGATTGGGGACGACTAATGAAATTTCTTCACTTTCCTCTTTTGATGGAGGCATATTCTCATCCTTTTGCGCCGTAGGTATTCTCACTTCTATTCCGAGTTGCTTGGATTTTGTAGGCATAATGGATGCAATTTCTTTCAATATTGTCTCCACACTCGCTCCCGCAGCCGACTGAACCACCGCAGCCAATGCACCTTCCACAAAAGGAGCTGGACTCAGAAATACTTTACCTTGCTCTTCCTCAGGCAAGAGTTCAACGGCAGCCTCAGTACTAAGCAAAGCACTGCCAAAATCCATAAGCACAATAACCCCGTCTCCCTGTTGCGCCTCTACAATAGCCTCATGGATTCTCATGGGGTCAGTACCGATAGGGTTCTCTTCATCACCTGTTCCGCAAGCCACAAACACAGGAACAGTCCCTTTCGTCATCTGTTCAGTTACTTCCAGAACCCCTGCCACCAGAAGATTACTATGAGAAACTAAAACAATACCTACCATAGGGTTACCCTCTTACACTCTCGTACAATGCCGTAATAAGATAATACGACGATGTTGCTCCCGGATCCTGATGTCCTATACTCCGCTCTCCGAGGTAGCTTGCTCGTCCCTTTAGAGCCAGCATGGGGATTGTTGCCTTCATGCCTGTCTCAGCTGCATCAACACAGGCCTTCAGAATTTCTTCTAATCCCATACCTGCATCTAAATTTTTTTTATATTCACGCAGCACGGGCGCCCACACATCATACATTGTTTTTTCGTTCTCCTCAGTTCTTCCCCGCTCAACCAGTCCAGCTACTCCAGTAGCAAGAAATGTCATAAAAGCTGCTGCATCAAGCTCATTTGCATCCCCAACTGTTATTGCTCCCTTAAGGAACAATGCACCATACAAAGGACCGCTTGCACCACCGATACTGGAAAGAAGCACCATACCAGCACGCTTAAGCATCTCTCCCAAACTCAAGTCTTCCATTTTCGGCAGCTCGCTACGAAGCTTGTTAAACCCCCTGTCCATATTAATCCCGTGATCAGCATCTCCAATAGCGGCATCAAGTATACCCAGTTCGTCCTTATTGGCAGCCATAGATTCAGCAGCCCTTTCGAACCACGTCAGCACAATGCGTTTATTCAACATCCCTATCCTCTTCGTTCTATTCACGACCGAAGCGACGCAGAGCTGGCGTCTCCACCCGTGCATCCCACAACTTCACCATCTCATCATCTGCCCGCAGGAGGCTTATGGAGCAGCCCTGCATTTCCAAAGCTGAAATATAGGTTCCCACAAGATTTCGTATAATACTAACGCCGCGCTCCTCACATATAGCAACAAGTTTTCTGTACACGCCGTACAGCTCGCCCAGAGGAGTTCCACCCATGCCGTTCACCAGCACAATAAATTCATTACCTTTTACAAAAGGCTCACTCACAAGCTGCACATCTTCCCACTGGCCCGTATCTAGATTCAATTCACGAGCAACACGGACGTAGGCTGGATCTGAAAAAATACGTCCAACAAGATTCTCTACGAGTTCATCCATGGGTGACATACACCTCCGCTCTACGCCTTGTTCTCCGTGAATACCAATGCCGATCTCAACTTCATCGCTTCCCAAAAGAAACGTAGGTTCCCCCACAATCGGAACAATGCACGAACTTAAAGCAACCCCCATCGAACGTCCGTTCTGGTTCACACGTCTGCACAAGTCCGCACATTCTTCCAATGAATACCCAGCCTGCGCAGCCGCCCCCACAATCTTCTCAGCAAGCACAGTAATACCGATTCCACGCCTGCCAGCCGTATGTCCTCCGCCTTTTACCGCCACATCATCATCGATTAAGACACACTGAACCCGCATACCATCCATCACACACAACTCGGCAGCAGTTTCAAAATTAAGCACATCTCCTGTATAATTCTTCACCAGAAACAACACGCCTGCACCTCGGTGCACCTGCTTTGCGCACTCATAAATCTGATCAGGAGTTGGAGACGTAAAAATTTCCCCGGGACATGCTCCATCAAGCATTCCGTTCCCGACATATCCACAATGCAGTGGGTCATGACCACTGCCGCCGCCAGAAACGATGGCAACTTTCCCCTCAGGTATATTTTCCCTGTACACGAACCGTGGCTCAAGATTCAAAAGAAGATCTGAATTTGCTGCCACCAGTCCCTGTAACTGTTCATTCACAACATTTTCCGGATCATTAATAAGCTTTTTCATTGTCATCTCCGAGATCGTCTACTCACACTTTCTCGTATTAAAAAACAACGATACCACGGATGGTCACAGAAAATCGTGGATTATCTACACCGCATCTTTTTTATCTGGTCCGAGAGTTATCTTTGCTACGCAGCGAACTTAGGACCTTTCAAAAATAAAAAAGGGCTGCCCTAACTAAATAGGACAGCCCTTCGTTGCTGCTTAGGAAGCACAATCACACTATGTGCCCCTTGATTCTCTCATCAATTATAATTCAAAAAAGCTAGCCGCTCGCGGACCCCAACGTCATAATCAACGAACAGTCTCTTCGCACGTTAATGCTTCAGAAAATCTTGTATTTTTACTTAGTAACTATCTTGAAATATTCTGGACGGTAGACAGCAGAACAATATTCTTACATTCCGCGGATGCATCTCTTTTTAGGCATTACGCTTTGCCGCAGAGTTTGTCAGATAAACACCTGCTACAACGAGGCTTACACCTGCAAGCAGCGAAAGCGAAAGCGGCTCACCAAGGAAAAACCAACCAGAAAGGATTGCAGCTACAGGAACAAAGTTAATAAAAACAGCCGAGCGTGACGCACCGATGGTATTTATTGCTTCATAGAACCAAGTGAAACCGATGACAGTACCAAGCACACCAAGATACGCGATACATAGAAAATGGTTCACAGTGTAACTGGAAAAATCACTTATCATCCCTTCGTAAATGGCAAACGGTAAAAGCATGATTGTGCCTGTAATACAGGAGTAGGTAATCGCCGCATACGGTGTCAGGAATCCCATCATGCGTTTCCCTAGCAGGGAATAAGCAATCCAACTAGCCACACCACCAAAGATTGCAAAGTCTCCACCACTTAAACCGCCAGTAAAAAGCGATACAGGATCACCACGAGAGATCGCAATTGTTGCCCCTGTCACCGACAGACAAATACCGAGTCCCTTACGGGAGCTAAGCTTTTCTCCAAAAAATAGTGCCGCAAGCAACGTAATGAATATCGGGTTGGTTGAAACGATAACTGCGGCTCTCCCCGCAGGTACAGTCTGCAACCCTGTAAAAAAGAATGCATTGTAGGCAAATACACCGGTTGCCCCCAAAAGCCAGACACCAATCCAACCTTTCTTGTCCAACACCGGCAGACCACCGGCACGAGAATACATAATCCATATAAGACAGAGCGATGCTAATAAAAACCGCAAAAAAGCTGCGGAAAAAGCTCCCATTCCATCCGAAAGCAGTCTGCCAGCTACGAATGTTCCTCCCCACAAGAATGCGGTAAGAATAAGTTTTACAAACACCACCATATCTATTTTCTCCTAGGGCCCTTAAAACATACGCCTCAACAGTGGTGCTTTTCGCAATATAACCGCTGTAAGGAACCAACAAAGCGCCATAGCGGTTATAAACACAACCGCAGCTTTCAAGTAAATCGAGCATCGTACGGGAATCAAAACATACACCAGCCAATAAACAATCAAGGCATGTAGAAAATAAATGCCGTACGAGTTATCTGCAGCCGAGCGCCAGATCCGCCCGCTGCTGTTTACCCACGTACTAAAAAGAGCACTCCAACCCATTAGTGATGCTATGCAATACGTTGCAAAAGAACAGGCGAGGACAAGCTGTTTTTTCCACAACGGTGCATGTGCAGTTGTGAATCCCATTTTTGCAGTGAGATATACGACCATAGTGATAGCAAGAACAGGCAGCCATGCCCTTTTACGGGGACGATAGCCTCCGTCGGTAAACCAACCATATTTCCAAGCCCATATGCCAAGACTAAAATAGAGAATGTGCTGGAAAACTCGTTCCGGCTGAAATGAAAGAAGGTAACTGACGAACCAATAATCTACAGGGAAAAATTGAAGAACTATATAGAAACACACGGCTGACGCCGCTACAAACGCAGGAAAAAACCACAATGGAGCAGTTGCAGGAGTTCGAGTTAACTCACGTAACGCTGGAATGCATTTCCACAACAGAGTCAACCCGACAAACATCCAGAACAATAGCGCAAGAAACCAGTATACTGAATGCTGAAACGCCTCAGTCCAAAATGTACTTGTCCAGAAGGAAAACAGCTCTACAGGAAGCTTTCGTGTAAACGGGATCATAAATGCTGTTGGCGGAGCAAGAACCACAACGCCCAATACCCATGGAAAGAATAGACGCCAGACCTTTTGCCATAAAAACTCCATAGCTCCATGCCGTCGCAACGACGGTAGCGCAAAGTAACCGGCGATAAAGAACATAGCAGGCATAATCGGTACATCAATCAGCACCACTAGCAGCGTGAAAAACTTGCTTGTTACCGGATCAATCACATACCACCAGTTGGGAGCATACATCATGTAGCAAAGAGACACATGCAACAAAACTACGATAAAAATGATTGAAGCACGTAGATTATCTAAAAAATATAGCCTGTTCTCACCCATGCAAGCCTCCACTACTCTGATGCCCTTAAAAGCGTCCTTTTTTCAAATCTTATAAGAGGATACTATCTTTCACATCAAGCAATATTGCAGGCTTATTTAATAAATTTAATTTGTTACAAAGAACGCATACCAATTCACATCATACAAAAAAAATCCCGCACATTGTTTTTCAAAACAACGCACGGGTACAAAAACATCTTTTTGTCAGTTTGTGGCCTAAGTCAGTCTCAATGCTAATTAGCTCCAAGGTATGAGAGAAAAATACATAGCATTTTATCGTCTTACGCAATCGCTACTAATTGTGTAACAGCGCTTCTCAAGATTATACACGCCATTACAGCAAGCATTCCAAAAAGAACCTTACGGTAAGTAAATTCACCTATTCTTCGAGATAACAGCACGCCAAGACGAGCACCAATCATAACAGCCGGTGCCGCTGCTGCAAACAACATGACTGTCTCCTTGGTCTGGATTCCGGCATAAGTCTGCAATGAAATAACCAGCACGCCGGACACAATAAAATAGCTAGCAATACCAGCTTTAACAGTATCCTTCGCCCAACCTGCAAGAGAGGTATACACAATAGTTGGAGGACCTCCCATGCCAATAGATGAACTGATGGCAGTTGAGCAGAATCCCGCTACAACACCCCAGCCTCTGTGAACTACTTTTTGGCTTTTGCCCTCAAAGAAAAGTCCCCACAGCGCGTAAATGAACAAAAAGATGCCCATACCTAACTTCAGGTAATGAGCAGGAAACTCCTGCATCATTGTAATACCTACAACAGCACCTGGGACAGTGCCGATGTAAATAGGCTTAAGCCGATCGAAATCAATATGTTTACGATACGTCCATGCCATTTGCAGGCACAATGTAACGCCGAGAATAGTGCAACTTGGTACTGCCAAACGCAGTGGAACCATGGTTGTAATAAGGGGCATGGCAATAAGCGCGGCACCAAAGCCCGCAATACCGTTGATGAATCCACCAACGCCCCAGCACAATGCTACAAAAATAACATGTTCCATTATATACTCCGTTGCCCGACACCTGTCGGACAGTTAATGACTGGAGGCACTGTGGGCTAAAAAAGGTAAAATGTTAAATACTAATTTATGAGACTTGCCATAGGCTCTATCTATGCTGCCTCTCATTGTTAACAAAACACACATTTTTTATGCCCAAAAACGCCCCTCGGAATATATATTTTCTCTTTAATTCACATCAGACAAAAAGATTAAACCAATAAACTCAAAAGATTCTCTCTCGGCCCCTTCACCTCTCTAACATGCCGAAACACAAACACATCTTCAAAATCCCCCCTATTTTGAAGGGCACGCAAAAAAAGCACTGCAAAAGCTTGGACAAGCTTCCGTCAGCGCTTTATGTACAATGAAACAACAGTCACACAATAACTTCTCACGTAACGCTCTAAAAAACGCATTACGGAAAACACATGTATATTCTATTTGCAGCTCTTTTGGGACTTATTCTCGGCAGCTTCTACTCTGTCTGTGCCAGCCGTTACGGAACAGGCAAAACTATTATTAAACCTGCCCGTTCTGAATGTCCGCAATGCGGACATCAACTTTCGGTCCTTGAAAACATCCCGCTTGTAAGCTTCATCATCCAAAAAGGACGCTGCAAGCACTGCGGTGTACGTATACCGTTCTTCTATCCACTAATTGAGATATTCTCGATGGCTTGGGCTGTCCTTGCTGCATTACACGCTTCCTCCCCAGCTGAATGGGGTGCGCTCATGATCATCGGGGGCATATGCTTAGTTGCGTCTGCCATTGATCTTCAGACCTTCCTTCTGCCGGATGTACTAACATACCCCGGAGCTGTGGTTATACTCGCCGCTAGCTACGCCGGCGTACTCCACATCGACTTCATACAATCCCTGCTCGGAGCGTTCATCGGTGCTTTTGCATTATGGGCAGTTGCAGCTCTCTATAAGCTTATTCGCAAGATCGACGGCATGGGATTTGGTGATGTTAAATTTATGTTAATGCTCGGGGCACTTACGGGGCTTGATCATCTTTCAATATTTGTCCTCATCGCCAGCCTATGTGCACTTTTGTTCAGCATCATATCACTACGGAAAAAAGTAGGAATATCTACAACATATATACCATTCGGCCCTTTTCTCGCTTCGGGGGCACTTCTTACGTATCTCTATGGAAACCAGATTGCCGCAGCTATCCAGTAATCAAAAGAGCTGATAAGCCATTATCTTGAACCAGAAAGTTCATATCCCCTTCTAACATTATTTAGTATTTTTAAACAATTCTCAATAATTACCCCCTGTATTCCTACTCCACTATGTGCTAAGAAAACATATTATTTTCAATACCCCGACTAAGAAGAACTGGTGTGAAAAAGATTTTCTGCACCTCAATCTTTTTCACAGCCTTTACCCCCCGTCCGCGGGTATTCGAAGGTCAGAGGCATATTAACGACTATGCCTCCGACCTTTTTTATTCTGCGTTTATTTATAGCACAGGTAATGACTATTAAACCCGTCCTCAGGAATATCGTACACTTCAACAGAACTGAAACCAGCAATTGAACACAGCTCCAACGCCTGCTCCCTGCCCCACATCATTCCAAGTCCCATGCCATTCTCTACTAAGCCAACAGGCATACAATGCATCAAGCTTACTGTGTACAGAAAAGCTCCCATAGGATGATTCTTATTCTTTGCAACAGAGGAACTCGCGGCAATATCAATCATTGAAAAAACACCACCAGATTTGAGCATCAGCTGTATATTCCTCAGTGCTTCAAACGGACGAGTCTGATCATGAATTGCATCAAAAGCCATAATATAATCAAACTGTTCAGCCTCAACAACTTCTGCTGCGGCATCCTGAACCTTAAACTGAATATTCTTCAACCCCATCTCTGCAGCACGCTTTTGTGCTTTCTCAATACTTTCCTCTGCAATATCAAACCCCATAAAGGTTGAATTTGGAAAAGCCTCTGCCATTAACTGCAGAACAAGACCATCTGCGCAGCCGATATCACAAACATGGATGCCCTGCTTCAAGCGTTCAACTATGACTCCATTCTGAACAGAAGGAAGAAACGTATCAACAAGTACCTGTTTGTGTTTCGCATTCGCAAGTTGTTCCATAAAGGCATAAAATGGTTGATATTGCGCATAACTTATCCCCTCACCATTCCGCATTCCAGAAACAACCTCATTCAGCACCCCTTGAGTCAGTAATGGAATTTCCTGTGTGTATACACCAAGATTGGCATTGCCACCGTTACGAGTAAGAAGCGGAACATACTCCTTAGGCAGGAAGTACAATTCGACGCCATATTCTTCAGTCACCTCGACAATCCCCCCCGTAACCATGACCCCCAACCACTCCTGAAAATAACGCTCGTCCAAGCCGCCTTGCAGGGCAATGGATTCACACGGAGCAGGTTCATCAAAATTAGCCAACGCTTCAAACGCACCAGACGCATATCCAATGCCCATTGCCGTATTTAATGCACCATAATTCAGTATATCACACAGCTTCTGGCAAAACTGTTCAGTCCTATCTACAGAAGTTCCCATTCTGTTTTCTCCTAATGAATCACTTCGAAAAAATATAATAAATACGTATAGAAAGCCGTCAACTGCAACCTCAACAGTAGATACTCAACAAGCTACATTTACAGGCAAAAAGTTCTTTTATTACACGCCCTCAATTTTTCTCATGAACACGATAAGAATTTTTAAATAGTTTGAACTACTGATTACGTATATATAACTACAGTAACTGGATGATGCTTACATTTGAGACTGTAGAACGCGAATTTCATTATTACCGCAACTGCAGAACGAAAACGTTACTATATTTTTCATCCACAAAACTCTCTGTCACCCGCTTTACTCAAACAATTTTTTTCACCATATGCAACATGTAACATTCTAATTTCATTTACCTAATATAGCAAAAAACCTTACAATAAAAAATGTTTTTAAAAGGATTAATCGGTGTCAACAGCTTCTGCTTATCTAAAACTCTTTCCTTTCCTCAGCTGGTTACAAACATACTCTATCAAGACCTTAAAGCTTGATATAAACGCAGGGTTAAGTGGAGCAATTATTGTACTTCCGCAAGGTGTTGCCTTCGCCGCAATCGCAGGTCTCCCACCAGAATACGGATTGTATTCTGCAATTGTACCTACCATTGTTGCAGCGCTTTTCGGGTCTTCAAGACACCTTATATCCGGTCCGACCACTGCGGTTTCACTTGTTATTTATGGAAACCTCAGTCAGCTATACACACCGCTATCTAGCGAATATATTACCGCAGTCTTTTCCCTGACACTCCTTACCGGTATCATCCAACTGCTATTCGGCCTGATGAAACTCGGAACGCTAATCAATTTTGTTTCTCACTCTGTTGTTGTCGGCTTTACATCAGGGACTGCAATACTTATCGGTTTCAGCCAGCTTGGTAACTTCACCGGCATAGCGTTCCCATCAGGATCTGCTTTTTATGAAAAATTACCTCATCTTATCAATCACATAAACCAAATAAGTACACCTGCCCTGACTATCGGGTTTGTCGCGATGCTTATTTCGGTTTTCATTCAAAAGTACGTCCCGAAACTCCCTCACATGCTCTCCGCACTTATTTGCGGTGGTATTGTTGCATACATTCTTGGTGGTGCAGATGCCGGAATAAAACTCTTGGGAGCTCTGCCTTCACACCTTCCACAATTTGTCATTCCAAACCTGTCCATGACAACTGTTGAGCAACTCGGCACTAGTGCTCTCGCCATAGCTATTCTAGGTCTCACAGAAGCACTCTCCATTGCACGCTCTATTGCAATGCAGTCAAAACAGCATATTAATACAAATCAAGAATTTACAGGACAGGGGCTATGCAACATTGCTGGCAGCTTCTTCTCCTGCTATGCAGCATCCGGCTCTTTCACACGTACCGGAGTAAACTACACAGCTGGTGCACGTACTCCAGCTGCAGCAGTCTTTGCAGCATGTTTTCTCGCTGGAATCCTGCTACTTATTGCACCTGTAACAGCCTACCTGCCAATCCCTGCCATGGCAGGAGTTCTCATGGTTGTTGCATTCAGGCTGATTGATTTTCACCACATCAAAGGCATCATGAAAACAAGCCGTCAGGAATTCGGAGTAATGCTCGTAACGTTGCTTTCCACTCTTTTCCTGCACCTTGAATTTGCAATTTATGTCGGTGTGATTCTTTCCCTCCTCCTGTATATCAACAAAACATCACATCCAGAACTTGCTTCCATCACCTTGCAACGGGACGAGGCAGGCATCTCTTCTTTTGTTGAAGTAACAAGCGAAAAAGTTCTTGAATGTCCACAAATCAAGATCGTCCGCTTACGCGGTGAAATCTTCTTTGGAGCCACTAACAACATTATTGAAAGCCTGCATAAAGAAATTGATGAATGTCCTACACAAACAAAACTTCTTGTGATACTTAAGGCTGTAACATTTATTGATATTGCAGGATGTGAAATGTTCTCTTCAGAACGAGAGGCATTCCGTGAAAAAGGCTGTGAAATGTATCTGAGTTCCCTGAACCCTGAAGTAAGGGGAATGCTGAACAGGGCTGGCGTTCTGCAACAATTTGGAAATGACCATATTTTCGCAAACAAACGAGTTGCGATTAAAAAACTTGCTGCTTCCGTCAATACTGAAAAATGCACTACTTGTAAGGCTCGCATTTTTGACGAATGCGCTGGCAACACCCTCGCATTAAACTTACAGTAACGTACCAGCTCTCGCCCAGCAGTTACAGCACTGTCGAGCAGTTATAACGTATCAGCAAGCAATTAAAGAGGCAGGTCTATTGTACCTGCCTCTTTACTATTTTTACCGCCCCCGTCTTACCTCTGCCATACTCATCGACACAACCCCCACTCAACACAACAGCAAAACACACTAAGATCTTGTATATATTCAACATTAACGACACCGCCTCACACATTCTCTTGCCTACAAATCCCCCTAAAAACTCCACCACAGTGCATCAGTAAATATACTTTAAGGCACAAAAATTCCGCGTAGTCTAAAAATTAGCAGAAGGAGGCACACCTATGAGTACAACAACATACCACTCACGTTTTCGCTTTAGATGCGAGTCACTTAAATTTGATGAGAAAGCAAAAGCTGTTAAAGAAGCGCTGACAAAAACAAAGGGAGTAGTTGAAGTTGCCGTCAACAAACGAGTAGGAAGCTTACTTGTGATCTTTGACCATGCAAAAATCCGTGCTGAACAACTTTTTTCAACAATCGCATCATCGCTGGGAATGGATCCAGAACAGGTAAAGGACAAGCTGCGTAGTGTTAGCCAAGCGATTAACAGCAAAAGAGGAAGACGTTATGTAAAACGAGGATTGCTTGGAGCAGGAGTTATCACACTCAGCCTGCTGACCATATCTGAAGATGCACACGCTTTCTCTGGCGTAATCTGGCTATCGTTGATGGCGACACACATCTATCAAAACAGACGAACATTATTTTCATAAAAAAAAGCCATGCGACAATGACCGCATGGCTTTTTTAACGACATGATACCAACATATTTTCTGACAGCAAGCGTAACTCGCTAACTAAAAATCATCTCAACTAGGCGATGGTACGTGCCGGTAACATAGGACGCATAGAATGTACGCATGTCACCACCGTTCCAATATTGTGCAACAACGCCATCAACGCAGGGGTAATCACCCCCACAATGCCCAGCCCTATAAGCAGCGTATTACTTGCGACAATGAACATAAAATTGCATCTTATACGCCGCATGGTACGTTTTGCTATCTCCATAGCATCTGTAAAGCTATCCAGCCGCTCACCTGTAAGTAGAATATCACACGCCTCGCGGGCTATGTCCGCACCATGTTTCATGGATACACCGACGTCAGCTGCGGTCAATGCTGCCGAATCATTAATACCGTCGCCTACCATGGCCACAGTGTACCCTTGAGATCGAAGGGTATTAAGCAGCGCAGTCTTCTCATCAGGCAGTGCCTGAGCATAATACTCTTTGAGCTGAAGATCCGCCGCAACGGATGCCGCTGTATCCTCGCCATCGCCTGTAAGCATAATAATGCGCTCCACATCCATTTGCTCCAAGTTACGAATAAACCGTCCGGCATCCCCCCTAAGAGGGTCTTTAATCGCTATTACACCGGCCAGCTTGTCCCCGCACGCAAAATACAGCAACGAAATCCCGGCACCGGAGCACTCTGCGATTGCATCCTCAGCCACATCAAACGAAATTCCTTCATCCTCGTGCACAAAATGCCTGCTGCCCAAAACAGTACGTTGCCCATCCAACGTTGTTACAATGCCATGCGCGAGTATATATTCAACTTCGGCATGATCTTCAGAATGTACCAACCCAGCCTCATCGGCCTTGCGAACAATAGCGTCAGCAACAGGATGCGGGAAATGCTCCTCCATACATGCAGCCTGCTGTAATACAAATTGGTCAGTATATCCGTTAAATGAGCAAATCTCTACAACCTCTGGACGTGCCTCTGTCAAAGTTCCGGTCTTATCAAGAACAACAGCATCCAATTTAGATAAAGACTCCAGATACTTTCCGCCTTTAATTACTGCACCGTTATGTGCAGCTTCCAGCATTGCAGAACGAACTGCAAGCGGTGTCGCCAACTTGACTGCGCACGAGTAATCAGCAAGTAATACGGCTGCAGCCTGTCTAGCATTACGAGTTGCAACGTAAACTAATCCTGCAAGTACAAAAGAAAACGGTACAATCTTATCTGCCATTTTAACAGCCTGACAATGTATCTCTGCTTTACGCTCATCAGACTCTGTTAATATTTTAGCAATCTTAGAAAAACGTGTATCACTACCGACGGCATTGGCGTGTACAATAATACGCCCTTCTTCTACAACGGTTCCGGAATACACCTCACTCTCAACACCTTTTTCAACCGCAAATGGCTCCCCTGTCATTGAAGACTGGTTAACAAGAGCAAGCCCGTCTGCAACAACACCATCTACAGGGATACGTGCTCCGGAACGAACAACTACAAGATCACCTACTACAAGTTCTTCTGATGAAACGACCACAGGCTCATCATCACGCAGAACCCACACCGGCTTTTTTTCACCGTCAAACAATGCAGCAATATCACGTCGCGATTTTTCTTTGGTCCAGTCTTCCAATGTTGCACTGATGTCGAGCAGCAAATTAATAGTACCTGCCGTACGATAATCGCGCATCGCAAATGCTGCTCCTACAGCGGCAGCATCCAGCACATTCACATCCAGCTTACGTTGCCCCAAGGAGTTCAACCCTTTCCATATAAGTGGAGCCACATTAAATGCAGTCCAGTACGGAAGCAAAGTGGGAGGCATAAACATGCGCCCCATGTAGTGGTTCATAACCTTTTTTGAGATAATCCAAACAGAATGTTCGACGTCATCCTCGGGAGGGGTAACCTGTACATCAACAGCCACCTCATCAGCTGTTTTTTGAACATCTACAGATACCGTTGAGGACGCAAGCTGATGCGCCATCCCTTCAATCACATCTACGAGCAGGTTTGTCAGGTCGCTACTTTTTTCAAAAGTCAGCAACCCGCGTTTTGTGCGAGGATTATATTTCACCGCGACGTGTGTCTCAATCTGATCAAGCGCTGCTTCTGCCTCCTGCTGCAATAGCTGGACAGCTTCAGGCGTTTGAGCCGAAAACCGGATACGCCCCGGATGGCTTCGTATTACCGTCATGTATTCTCCGCCACTTACTATGTGTCCGCACCAAAACTCACACAATATTCCGTGCAAATGAAACTTTATTCACCCTTGCTCTCTGAGGAATCGACAGTGCTTTCCTCTTTTGCTTCAGGCGCAGGCTCTACTTCTGGCTCTACGGACGTATCCTCTGCTTCAGCGGCAGCCTCTTTAGCCTGTTCAGCCTTGTATTTCATTTCAGCCACGTAATCTTCAATATCTTCCTTGACGGTTTCCACACGGGCCAGCACACTCTCTGCAAGCCCGCAGCCACCATGAATCACTCCAGAAACAAGCTGTTTGCCTTTTCCGCTTTTCACCATTGCCAGTCCCGCAGCTCCAAGCACTGCCCCTGCCAAAAAGTACGCTAACCTATTTACAGCCATCACTTAACTCCTTCTTCTGGAGGCGTTGAAACAGTTGGCACACCTCCCAAATCCTCCACCTGCTGCTCAACAAGTTCTTTTCCCTTATCAAGAACAAGATCGAGCAAATCATGAAGCTCATCCCTGTTTTTCCATGCCAGATAGCCTATTGCTCCAACAGCGGCACCGGCTGCCACTAACAATAATTTTTCAGAGAATTCCTTCAAAGCGAGTTCCTCCTACTTGGATAAAAAAAAGTCTTTGCGATAGATTGTATCGCAAAGACTTCATTACAAAAAGCTCTCTAGCAAAAGAATATAGATTCATATAATCGAAACAACTGAATCTATTCGAATGACCTAGTTTTGATATACCTGCTGTGAAACATTATTCATTAAAACCTTCATCAATCCCTGACAAACAGCCTGCCCGACACCTAGGTTCAATTGATTACATACCATCACCCCACACAGTGACATCAGCAACCCGTAATCTCTTTTCCGTGAACGCTTTCTGAGCTCTTCAACAGAATGAGCACAACATGTTTCTACTTGTGGTAATTCATCGCACTGCGCAGCAAAACGCTTTGCCTTTTCCCGAATATTTTGATCCATCGGGGTCCCCCTCCATGCAATTTATATCATCCTATTTAGTGAAAACGATTATCATCGTCAACATATTTTTTTGCATAAAAAAATCCCTATCCTGATATCAAGATAGGGATAAGAAAACATTCTCTATACACCATACAAAAGACTATACAGCTTTTCTACAATGACGCTAGCAGCCTCATCCGAAGGTGCGTTGATCAAGTCCTCTAATAACTGAGGCGGAATACGGTCTGCGTCATACTCAATGACAAGAGACTTAGAAAAAATATTTACACTTGTCTTCTTCACTGCATCCGGCATTTTTGGTGCTGTCTTAACAAGCTTAAGCGCCTCTGGATCCGTAATGATTGCTCTATCAAAAGTAATACGAATTCTACCGGGAATGTGATGCTTTACCGTTAAATATTTCCGCAACTTAGCAACTGTAGTAAAATCCATAAAAACTCCATTCATCCTGACTGAAGCCGCTAGTGTTTACAGCTTACTTAACTCTATTCCTATCTCAGAGATACCATTATAACAGACTATTCCTGCCGATCAAAAATACTTATATTCAATTTCAGCAGCGCCTTCAGGTTCGGTTACATTTTCCATTTCAGAAGTAGAATGTGTAGCAGCTTCAAGCTGGACTTCAGAGTCAACTGATCCAGACACAGGCTGAACTTCAGCTAATTTCAAATTCTTTAGCTCAGGCATAATCATATCTGTGACGGAGTACGAAAATGTATCCAGCATTGATCCAGAAGTCTGCATTCCCTCTTTAAATGAGACAGCTCCCTGACCACCTTGACCGCCACCAGATTTGCCCATGCCACCACGCATGCCGCCCATACCACCGCCACGGCCACCAGTCGCTCCCATTAGCAAAGAAGGTAGACCGCCACTGGCTCCGCTAAGCCCCATGACAGCCATAGTTGCAAGACCAGCTCCGCCGCCTTTACTTGCCGAGGTAAGTGAGGATACCGCCGCAACACCGCCAAACAAGACACCTTGTTTAATTGCACCAGCAACGGCATCCCTCTGCGTCATCTCACCGCGCCTGACTCCTAGCCAGCCTCTGATACCACCAATCCCTGCTCCTAAAAGAATACCCACTCCAGCTGCTACAACCGGAGACTTAGGGAGAATATTTTTAATCATACAAAGTACCTTGCTATGCAGTAAATGTAATCAAAACCATGAGGCAAATCGAAACATCTACATTACACTATTTTCTGCTAACAACATACTAAATCAAAGATATTCATCCGCCTGCTACCAAAGACAGTTATTAGATTACTTAATAAATGCGGAAGACGCCGTAGCCTGACAAAATAGAAAAATTACACATAGCTATTCTATTTGGCTTGGCTTTTCATCAAGACAGCAGATGAATCACAATACCATCAACTCCATTTATCAGGAGGGAAAAATGCCCGAAATGACTCCTGCTGAAATGCTGTTGCTCATAAGTTCAATCAGCGTGCTTCCCATCGCTCTTGCGTACGGGATTTGTCCTAAATTTACAGTAAAAAAGCTCTACCGTATTGAGATCCGGACAATAAACCATGCCAATATCTTCCGCTCAATTATGGGACTCTATCTGGGATTTATTGTTTACTGGATGCTCGCATTCTGGGGATTCATAGATATAAAGGCAGCTCTTGGTTCACTGACAGTGTTTATGTTTGGCTTAGCATTCGGGCGCACTATCAATTGGTGTGTTGAGGGCAAAGCAAACATGGTCCTAGTCTCCTATCTCGTACTTGAAATATTCTTTGGCTGCGCAGGACTCTTTCTTGCTCTTACCGCATGACAAAGTAGTAACTCGTGGCAGGCACTGCCCGTATGACCAGCCTGTTAAGACTGTCTAGCAATGAACATTAATCCTTAAAAACAAAATACTAAAACCATACGGCTCTCACACTACTGTATGAAAGCCGTATTATTTCAAACCTTACATATGACTAGATTCTAACTATTACATAAAGCAAAAGAAGAAGGAACGTCTTTCCCCTAAATGGCTTCCAGCGCAGCAACACTTTTCCTATTACGAGGCAAAACGGATTCTATCGACTTCTTCTTTTATCTTAACTCCGGAAGGAGTTGTGCACAGCCCACCTTTTCCAGTACATCTCAAGGTATCTGACATAGAATTTCCCACTTCCCACATGGCGCAAATTACGTCATCAAACGGCAAGTTTCCCTTAAATCCATGCATTGCCAGATTTGCCGAAGTTACGGCATTACTAACTGCACTAACATTGCGGCCTATACAAGGCACTTCAACCTGTTCCGCAACTGGATCACACGTAAGCCCAAGAGAATTCTGCATTGCAACCGCTGCCGCATCGCATGCAGCCTGCGCAGACCCACCAGCCATATTGACCAAGGCTCCTGCCGCCATGCTCGCAGCTGAACCACATTCTGCCTGACAGCCACATACTTCAGTAGCGAATGTAGATTGTTCGCTAATAAAAACTCCGATAAGCCCTGCGGACAACAAAGCCTTTGCAGCAACTTCCATCCGACAATCATCCGGCACACCAAGAGCATCAAGAGCACTAAAGACTGCCGCAGGCAATACCCCGCAGGAGCCTGCTGTAGGAGCTGCCACAACACACCCCATTGAAGAATTCAATTCCATCACAGCTACAGCCATAACCGTTGCTGCATCTAACATTCCTGTCGGTATAAAACTTCTTTCCTTCACAGCGTGTTGTAATCCACTGGCGGTAGGCATCAAAAAGCCCCTCATAGAAAAATCACCTGTCAGTCCCGTCGTAATGGCTTCTTCCATTTTTCCGGCAAGATACTCCATCATAGTAACGACTTCAGACTCATCAACATTACCGCGGGCTGCTTCATAAGTAACGGCTGCTTTCCACAACGGAGCATTATCATGTTCAACGCACCATGAGAGCATTTCCTCTGCACGAGTAAAAGGAACTTCACAGCGAGCAGACGCAAGCACAGGCATAACTGGGGCGACTTGGCGAAGTTCTGCACTTCCACAAAGTTGCTTAACATCTTCAAGGCACTCGGGTGACAAACGCTGACGAGAATGAATGACTATGACACCACGCCACTTTTCCCCCTTTTGACTGTTATCACTGACGGAACTTCCATGAACTTGAACCTTACCTTTCGCCAACTTCGATTCAACCTTACTGCAAAGCTGTTCCATTGAAAACGCTGGATGCTCGGAAAGCATTATCACTAGCTCATGATAATCCCCAGCCATATAGACAGGGCACCCGTTAATTTCATTCAATTCAATACGACCGCCACCAGTCGACAAGGCCTTAACAAAGACCCGACCGCCTTTTTCATCCTGAATATCCAGCAAAACAACATTCGGATGTTCTGCCTCAAAATCCTTAACAAGAAATTTCAAATCAATGCCTTCATCCCGCACAAGTGACAACGCGTCAGACAGCCGAGAATCTTGCGGAAGCATCCCCAACAATCCGGCGGCCAATCCCTGATCCGATTTCTGTCCTCTGTACGTCGTCGCAAAAGACCCATTGGTTTCAAAAGTTATTTCAACACGGGAAAGCGTTCCACCGGCCAATTGTCCTGAGAGATTTCCGATACGGGTTGGAGCAGCTGTATGAGAACTTGATGGACCAGTCATTACTGGCCCTATGACTTCATTAAAGATACTAGATGGGAGTTTAGTCATGCTGGTTCCTTATGTTGCATTGTCATACCGATATTCAATTCCAAGAAACAGTTTGGGTAGATACAGTGCAATATATGGAAAGCATGTTGTTCAAAACAAACAAAAAACAGAAAAAGGCAATAACACAAGAGACTATTAACAAAATATTTTTTACCTGTAACATCTAGTGCAGATAACAAAACACATCAGAAGCAGCATCAACGAAAAAGTATTGCCTATATGATTATTCACAGCGAAATTTACATCCAATTGCACTATAGAAACATCAAGCTCCAAAATATTTGACTAAAGCAAAAGACCTGCAGCAGGAGTCTTGATACGTCTCCCCTTAACACAGCATTAACCAATATGAATACCTGAATAATTATAAGAGCATTAATTCTTTTTATAACACGACTGACACTCCCTAAAACAAGCTTATTCTATGAAAAACAAAAAAAGCATAAATTCCCTAACGTCACCCCTTAAGATGGCACAAATCAAAAATAAAGTTTTCTGGCATAATGACGTAAAGCCAATAAAAAAAGCACCTGATCAGGTGCTTTTTTTATTGGGCATGGCGCAAAAATTTGTGTCTAAAACAAGCCTTAAGCTGCTAGTTTCTTCATAGCTTGACACATAGATTGCACCGTTGTGTTGTTTGGGTATGCTCTTTCCAATAGCTCCATTTGCCCGGCAATAAAAGTAATAGCTTCATCGTTAGATGTACTTTTCAGCATCGGAACAAAAGAGATAGCAGATTTTGAGAGGAATTCAGCAGCAAGTTCATTTTGCGGTTGGGTATCGCATAGTTTGCTAAGTGTATTGTACGCGCGCTGGTACTCTATCAAACTGTCATTTTTAGCACTGGTAATGGCATAATTGTATGCAACTTTTGCATACTCTTCTCCAATTATCAAAGAGTCTGTAAAACATTCTGCAATACTTTGTGCCTTTTCAAAATGGACACTTGATGCTGTAAAATCTTCTTGTTCTGCACAGCGAATACTTTCTGCATTTTCTATAATAAGCTTTACTCGTGCTGCTTCTTCGTTGTTTTTTATAAGCTCACAAAGTAAGTTTATTTCATTTTTAATCTGTGAATAGGACAGCTCTTTGTTGTCTGGATTAAGGGCAAAAAACAGGAATGTGCTGTAACACTCTACATAGCGTGCAAGTAAAGCTTCATTTCCAACACAGTGAGCTTTAAGCCCATGCATATGTTTAAGCATAGTGCTTAATGGTACGACATGTTGTCCTGTTCGTTTTTTAAGAAGAATATTGCATGCCCATAAAGCTGGGTAAAGCAACTGTGGTGTTGGATATTTTAAGCAGTTTGTTATAATTTCTTTGTATAACTTAATAGAAATTATGTTATCTTGCGGAGATGTGGCTGCAATAATGTTTGCAATCATTGTCGCATACGGATCAGCAATTTCTTCTTCGTTAGGAAAAGCTTCAAAAACGTTCCGTACATTCGCAAGAATATCTATACATGCCTGGAGATTTTTTTGTTTAGCAAAATGCAGGAAGCCAGCAGAAGCAATTTCTGCATATACAATCCAATACTGTCCTGAAGCATTTGCCTTGCTCCCTTTAGTAAAGAGAGTCGGGATCAGTTCTGCAAACTTTTCACAATCTGGCTGTGTTTCAACAAGATTAAAAGCAATTGCATTAATCTGAAGAAGTAAAAGCTGTTGTATTGCATTACGTGTAGCTTCTTCGCTCTCCAATTTTAACTCTGTTTCTGTGACAAGCATCAGTAGTGAGTAAAGCGTCTTAGTTCTTGGGCCTTTTAATGACAGTTCTAACTGATACATTTGTAGCAACGCATCTGCGACGGCAGGAGCACATTCTTTATGGCGAACAAGCCCCTTTTCTGGATCAGTCAGAATAACATATGCTTGAGACGCATTTTCGTATTGATCTTGTTGCCGGCTGATAATGTATAAACTACGTGCAGCATCAGCAAGCAAGATGCGTACACTGGTGTGTCTATGCTTACGACAAAGATTGCAAATATCCTCGAATAAACCTGCTGCCCCCGCATGGTCTTCCATAGTAAGCGAAGTCGTCATGAGACTGATTGCAACACGAGCAAGTTCTTTAGCTGCTTCAACGCTTCCACTGTAAGACTCTATTATTTGTAAGTCTGTATACAGCTTGTTTGCAATGTCCATGTTGTTTGTACTCAACGCAGCAATCGCTGTCGTTGCTGCAATGGAGTACAGGGTTGTGTGTAGCATGCTATATTCGCATTCATCACATAATGATGTGAGTGAGTCGTATATTTGTAATGCACCCTGTAGCTCATTGCACATAAGAATAGTCGGTAAGGCAAGTCGTACAATCTTGCAGTAGTCGTTTATGCGAGCTTCTTTTTCGATGAAAAGCGATACGTTATCATCAAGTTTTGCTATAATGTTGAGTAGCTCAGAAGCTTTTTGTGTCTCCGACTCCAGGCTGTTGGCCTGCGCAACTTGTGCTTGTATATCTGTAAAGAAAATTTCAATTTTACTATTATCTTTCACAATATCTCACCTTCCGCTAGAGAGTGTTTTTCATCTCAAAGTGGTAATCAAATAAACTGATTAGTCTATTTAATTATACCAGCTTCTTTCATTGCTGTTCCCATTGTTCCCCAAGATTCAATCAACGCAGCTACAGCATAGGAAACCTGATGAGGGAAAACAGGAGCATTTGCGGTTACAGGAATGTCCCAAGACAAAACAACATTTCCTTCATCATCGGTGTACAAGCCTTGTGGTACTAAGTTTGTGTTATGCCATTCAGTAGAAAATTCTGTGAAACGTTTTTTAGCAGCTACAGATGTAATAGGTTTGATGTGTGGAGTTGCTCGAACACGGATAATATTTACTAATGCTGTATTGTTTTTTTTGTCGAAAGTACGAAGAAGTGTATCTACTACAACGGTACAATTGGGAATATCAATTTTACTGTAATCAATGTCGTACTTCATGATGTAGTAGTCTTCACTTTCTGTAGAGCGGAGCAAATCGAACTTGTATGGAGACTCGTTGTGTATAATTTCTGCAAGGCTTTTTGTAATATTGCCTGGAACCATACTTGGCTGTAGAAGAGTAATAGTTACATCCTGAGTGGTTTCAGCTGCAGTTTCTTGTTTGTTTTTGTTGCTCATAGTTGTTTCCTGTATAGTTGTTTGTTTGTTTTTCTTTACGCAGCCAAGGCAGCAGAGAGAAAGCAACGCAAGGCTAAGGACTACTGCCAAAAGTGTTGATAATTTTGAACGGGTTATTTGAGCCATAGAATGCTCCTGTTATGTTTAGGATTTTAAAATTAATGATCTTAGTCGATTGAAATCGTAGAAGCATATTGCTGCAATAACGTTGACCATGCTGTCTCCCACCCTTTTGTATGCGAACATTTTGGCACCGTAATAATTCTTAAAGAATCTGCCTTAGACCGATTGCCAAATGATCGTGCAATTGAGGACGGGATATTTTTATCTTCTGCCCCTACGTAGTGTACCTGTGGGATGTGGCTTATTTTATGTGCATAATTCTCGGGGCTAATAGAGTCATAAAGTGGTGTAATGTCGTGTAAATCAGTCCAAAGCTGTGTGTTGATATTTCCAGCAATAGTTCTGATAGATGCAATGTCATCTCTGCGAGCGGCTATAAGGATGGCAATACCACCTCCGCCTGAATAACCGACAAGATGAATGTTTTTAGCACCACTCTGTTGTTTTGCTGTAGAAATAGCTTCATCCATGCTGATAATAACTTCGTCACTCATGCGGGCGAACGTCCATACATTAGTGTCACAGTTTCTAGCGTCTATTCCGCCTGTAAATTGGCAAGGGCGAGCTAAGTAGACAACATTTTCAGCTGGGTCTTTTATGGCTAATGCAAGGGCAAGTGGCGGAACAGGGGTGGGGTCTGAAGAAGGGCGCGAACTGGTATACCAAGCTCTACCATCACCTTCGATGTAGATGACAATATCCTTACTCACTCCATATTTTGTGTAAGCAACAATATCATAACGCAGGGTACGGATAATTTTTTTGACAAACGGTGTCGTTTCCACCAGTTGCCTTGCTGAGTAAGAAGATGCGGAAATTCCAGTACAACTGCTGCAGCAAAGGATAGGGAAAATAACGAATATGTTATACAAGGAGTGTTTCATCTCGGCGTAGTGTAACAAGGTATAAATGTTGCCTTATGTCTTTTGTAAGATAGAAAAATCGCTTTTAGCGGCATGCAGAACTAAAAATTTTTAATGGGGTTGTTTGAACAGCCACATGCACAGAATTATTTCATAAGTATGTATCGGAGCGATTGTTTTAATAGAGGGCGCAGGTATGTGCGCCCTCTATCGTTAGTACTTCTCGTACCTTGGAGGGATATGAGAAGATCGGAAGGGGAATGTGCCCTTCCGATTATATACAACTACAAACGATTAGAATTCGTAAGTAGCGTTAAGTGCGCCACCGTAGCTTTTGCGGTGTGAGCTGCCGAGGAAGTCGAAGTCGGCACCGAGCTTGAATGAGTCAGTGATCTGGTAGTCGAGACCTGCGCCAACAGCGAGGTTGGTGGTGTCACGTTTAACAGATGAGCTTGAGAGAGCTGGGCCAGTAGCAAAGCGACCGTTAGTCACAACATTTTCGCCAGCCCAATCCTGTACCCATGCAACACGGAATTCAGGAGTGAACTTGTTAAAGGTGCCGCTTACGCGAACACCAAGAGCGGTTTCGAAGATGTTGTTGTTCTGGTCATCAACAATCAGGTTAGACTTGCCAGCGCCGTGTTCTTTGTAGGAATCAGTGCTGATGTAGCTGTAATCCGCTGCGAGGAACGGAGTAACAACAGCTTTTTTAACCATGATGTCTTTGCCAATTTCAGCACCAACGTTGAGGGTGTAACCATCAAAGCTAGCAGATGCTTTATTTGCAAGAACGGTCATGTAACGATCTACGTGGTACTTGTTAAAGCCGTAAGATGTGTGACCGTCGAGGTACCAACCTTTACCGAAGGTGTAGTCAGAGTACAGGGTAAAGAGATGGGTATCGATATCGTTTTTGTTTGAGGAGTTCTTAGAATCAACTTCGGTGTTCATGTAGGTGTATGCAAAACCAAGACGGAAGTTGTCTTTGAGAGCACGGTCAATACCGAAAGTAAGACCAAGAGTTTTGGAATCGTATGCGGTACCACCATCATGAGCAGACTCGTCTGCAGAGTTGCCAAAGAACTGAGACCAGAGTTTCCACTTTGCATCTTCGCTACCGGAAGATTTGCCGCGAACACTAGCAACACGGGTGTTAATAACGTTACGGGCAGCTGAGTTAGCATTGATTACAGAAGTAACAGCACCGGAGAACGGCTCTGCGTGCGCTTCTTTAATTGCTTTTTTAAGGAGAGCAGTATTTGCAAGACGTGGGTCGTTGCCAAATACTGTTTTAAGAGCAAATGCATCGTTTGAATTTACGCCTTCAGCAGCAAAGTCTTTAGCATCCTTAACGTCAAGGTCAAAAGTAAGCTTTTTGTCAACAGCTTTAAGGTTGCTAAGTGTGTAGAATGCACTGTTAGCATTAGCAAGTGTAGTTTTGTTGGCAGTAAGGTTACCCGTTTTAGTTTCTGCAACTACAATACCTTTCTGGTCAACAGCATTGTCTGCAACATTAACAACTACAGCTGTATTGTTGAGAGTAATGTGACCAGCATTTGCAGTGATTTTACCGTTAACGTTCGCTTTCGCTTTTTCGTCGTATTTAACAAAAGTTGTAAGGCGAGCACCACGGTTATTGGCTGCAGTATTTGCATCGTAAGCACCGAGGGTAACATTGTGATCAGCTGCAACTACATTAGCTGTATTAAGGTTCAGTGTTGCAATTTCACCAATTTTTGAATCACGGTGATCATGGTTAACACCTAAATTACCACCAAGTGTTAAATCCTGATTGAGTGTCAGAGAAGCATTTTTGGCTACACCAACAACACCTGAGGTAGTTGTTTTACGGTTAAGGGTAATTTTGGAGTTATCAGTTGCCAGGATTGTTGAAGCATCAAATGTAGACGCAGAGGTAGCACCGGCTTCAACAGTAAGAGAGCCATTCTTTCTACCACCAAGTCCAATTTTCTGAGTTGTGCCATCTACATCTTTAGTAATAGTTACTGTAGACTTGTCAGTAGCACCAACAATGGCCAAGTTGTTTGCAGGAGAAACAGCATCAGCGGCAGTACGGAGCTTTGCAGTATCAACAATTACGTTTGCAGAACCGGAAGCAAGAAGGTTCTTAAACCCAGTGTACTGCTTTTTGTTTTTCACAAAGTCAGATACTTTAGTGTTAACGCCAAATCCAAGAGCTGCATTCGCGCTAGCCGTAGAAACTGTTTTTCCGGCTGCAATTGTGCCGCCATTGTATGTGAATACAGCATCGTTTGCTACTGCAACATTTTCTTTAAGAGTGCCGGAGTTGATGAAGTTACCTTTGTTCAAAGCAACTGCACCTTCAACGATACCTTTGTTGTCGAATACGTTGTCAGCAGTAGTATCCATAGTAACAGCGCCTGTTACTTTACCAGTGCTTTCGTTGACAAATGTACCGTTATTTACAGTAACAACGTCAGCTGTACCAAAGTTAGTAACTTTAGCGCCAGCACCATTCAACTTCATTGCACCAATTTTACCAGCAGCGGCGTTAACAAGTGTTGCATGATCTTTGATCTGGAACTTGTTGACATCATTAAAGGCAGCAAAAGGAGTTGTTGTGTTGTTGGTTACAGTGATTGCGTTTTTAGCATCAGCACCAGCAAGTTCAACACCGGAAGCGCCTACAATAGTACCGCCAGCACCTTTGTTAATGCTGAACTGAGCTGCCTGACCGGTTACGTTATCAAGAGAAGCAGTTGCACCGATGATAGCTTTACCTGCGTCAAGGGTAACTTTTTTCGCGGTACCACCTTTGTGGGTAAAGGATTTGCCATTTGCCAGCGTAACATCAAGGTCAAGAACACCTGCGTTAGAAACATCGCCTACGCCAGTAATGCCTTTAGCTACAGATTTTGCAACGGTGGTGAGTTTAGCGCCTTTTCCAATTTCAAAGTTGAGGCCGTCAGCGGTTGCGTCAGAATCAACTTTAACTGAAACTACAGTACCTTCTCCAGAAACTGCAATTTTCTCAAAGGCCTGAAGGTCTGCAACTTGGCTGGAAACTTTAGCACCGTCGTGTGCAACAGCAGCGTGGTCAAATTTAGTGCTGGCTTTTGCCATTTCAGTAAGGGTACCGCTTGTTGCGAGTTCAGCAGTGTCGTCACCACCGCCCGCAGCAATTGGCAGGTTTGTAAGCTTACCACCGCCAAGAACAACAGTGTCAGCGTTACCGCTACCTGTCACGGTGCCGGTTGTGCTGCCTGAGTTCAGGTATGCCTTACCACCACTAAGGGCAACTGTTGTAGTTTGACCTTTAGCGATGTTTTTAAATGTACCGCCTTCGAAAACAGTAAGAGCCTTAATGATGCCGCTGTTTTCGAGAGTAGCTTTGTTATCAGCTCTGTCGCCAACAGCAAGTGTATTGCCAGGTGAATTGTCGAAGGATGCGAAAGCTTTTTTCGAGGTGTTGGTAACGGTAAACGCTTTAGTGCCAGAAATGGACACCTTCTTGAAATTGTTAAGCTTTGTTTTGCCGAAGACAAAATCATCAGCAGCTGGGGTGCTTGCATCTGCAATAGTACCAGTAGTGCTGATTACAGCTACATCTTTTGCGCTTGCGTTAACTGTTGCTACAGCCTCAGCACCGGTAAGCTGTACTATATCCTCAGCGTCGTCATTAGTAAGGTCTAAAGCGTCAGTAATAGTACCAGCTTTCAGGGTGTAGGAGTTGCCTGAATTATCATTAGTGACGGTTTTAATTACGCCACCTTCCATGAAGAACTTGTCTTTATCACCACCAAGAGCAACTGCGCCTGTAATTTCGCCACCTTTCATAACAAAGGTGTCGATAGCAGCACCACCAGTTACGGAAGCAACTTTGCCACCTTCCATGGTGAATGTGTTAACGCCAGCTCCAAGAGTAATTGCGCCAGCTTCAGCTTTACCACTGATTTTTACCGTGTCATCACCGGCACCACCAGTAACTGCTGCAACTTTACCACCTGTCATGGTGAATTTGTTGTCACCGTCGCCAAGGGTTGTTGCGCCTTTGATTTCACCACCGGTAACGGTAAGAATGTCTTTATCATTATCAAGACCAACGTTACCAGTTACTTCACCTTTGTTGATAACAACAGTGTTGGCGTGGTTACCACCAGCGATGCTAGCAACCTTGCCACCGTCAACAGTTACTTTACCCTGAGTAAGCTGAACAGCACCTGCTTCGCCAGAAACGTTTTTAAATACAGCAGTAGCAGCATCTACAGTAACAGCGCCAAGTTTGCCTTCGTTAGCAAGTGTGCCGTGAGCTCCAACGTTGATGGCTTTTGCGGCAGTAAGTTTACTTGTTACAGTAACAGGTGAACCAGCAGCACCGACAACATTAATGGTTTCAAAGCCTTTAATCTCGTTGCCGTCAAAAGTTAAATCGTTGCCGGCTTTTGCGCTGGTAAGAAGTTCAGCAGTTTTTTTAAGATTAAGAATGTCTGTGCCACCTGCACCACCGTCAATTACGCCGGTTACTTTACCGCCAGCAAGGGTTACGGTCTGGTCTTCACCAGCAGTACCAGTAATGCTTGCAACGGTACCCCCTTCGAGCACTGCATTACCAAGGCCAGCAAAGGTAATAGCTTTTGCTGTAGAACCAGATTTAGCTGTGTAGGTTTTACCAGCAGCAAGTTCGATTGTAGCAACGTCGATTGTGCCGGAGTTGGTTACATCGCCAAGACCGCTGAGTTTAGTGATAGCTGCTTCTGATGCTGCACCACCGTTGTCATGACCAGCTTTAAGGACAGTATTTGCACCGATTTTGAGATTTTTCGTTGCAAGAGCACCAGAAGTTGCTCTGTTATCAGTAGCATCGTTAACAACCAGTTCAACTGGTGCTTCTTTGGTGCCGCCAGCAAGTTCAATGTTTTCAAAACCAATTAATGTGTGGTCAGAACCATCGTTGAAGATAAGATTTGGAGCAGCGTCTTTAATCTTACCAGATTTTTTGAAGATTGCAGTGTCAGAGCCAGCAGCTCCACCATCAACATTGCCAGTTTTGCCACCTGCAAAAGTTACGGTGTCATCTTTAGCACCAGAACCAGTAATTGTACCTGTTGTGCCGCCTTCGTTGACAGTGATTGCAATAGCTGTAGGAGCTGCTGCGCCAACTGTAATATTACCAACTGTTCCGTTGACAGTTAAGCTGGCAGTTTTTAAGCCGCCGCCTGTTGCAATGAATTCAACCGCGCCTAACTCGTTGTCTTTTGCAACAACGGTAGTGGCATCAAAGGCCTGAACTTCAATTGTAAGTTTTCCGTCAATACCTTTTTCTTTGGCATCTGTTGGGGTTGCAGCACCTACAGATTTTTTCCAAATATAGGCTGTCTTACCAATTGTAGCTGTAAGTTTGTCTGCTCCAAAAGTTATTTTTGAAGCATCTCCTACTGGGTTTAACGATGTGTCTACCTTAGTAAAGGTAGTATCAGCAGCAACGGCATTACCAGCAGCGGTAGTGTTAAGTGTTGCATCAGCAGCCAAACCAGCCGCAGGTGCTGCGCCTACAATAAATGCTAAAGCAGCAGCGGCAGCAGCTTTTTGAGTTCTAGTCATTTTCTTCTTAGAAGCCATGAAATATTCTCCCTTTAAGGCCTTAAAAAAAGATAATAAAATATACCAACCTGTTGAAAATGACGTGCTAAGGTTAGCGCTTGTGTGTAAATAATATATTTACGTTTTAGCTAGCGATACGCTGTTGCTGTACTGGCGAGAGTTACATTCTTATAGGTAGGAAAAAAATGCGTGTGAGTTAGCAGTAGAGGCTTTTATAGATGTTGTAATACATCATAAGAGCTTTTCTGTTTCACAAAGCATGTTGTAATTATTTCTCTACTATAAAGTGCATTGAAATAACTTCTTCTCTTGCTAGTTCAATACCTTAGTGTGTCATTCTCAAAAAGAAGACATAGCTTGGTTAACTAACATAAAAAAAAGAAAGAAGAAAAAGTGACCTTGAAAGGCTTTAGACTTTAGATCTATCTTATATTCTAATGTGAAATACTGTAAAAAAATTACCAATTACTTCTAACAAAAGTTAATAGTAAATTAATATTTAATTACTCTTTATTAAAATTAAGACTGCTTTAAAAAAAAACATGAGTCTTCATTTTTTAAGTTTTATTTAAAAAGAACTACTTGTTCTGAATAAATTTTTTAACTACATATTTTAATTTCAGTAATATTGGACATCTTAAGTGTGGAATGCATGGAGAGCGCACTGTATATTATTTTTTTAATTTAGTTTGTTATCTTGTTTAGGTACGATAAGGCGCTATATTAAAAAATTACAGTTTAAAGAGACCAATCTTTTTTGGTAGCAGCTTGCTAAGAACAGATCGTTGTTAGCTTTATAAAAATAATATATTTTTTATTTATTAGATTAAGATGTTATAAAGAGTATTATTTTGTAGTTTATTAATTTGTGTATCCATATTGTTCTAGTAAATAACTATCCAGCATGTCTTCCTATCTAATATATAAAGAACGGATTGCTGTATGCCGTAACGTCTTCCCGATAAACTAAACCAAGTCAAAATAGAGAATTTTGGCAAACCAACCTCTTATGACTCAAGTATTTTGCCATAAAAAAAGAAAGTTACCGACGAGCATTACTTTTGCCTGACGCCAAGCTACAGACACACGAGTTAAAGAAGAATGGCGTAAGATGGGTATATCAGAAGCTACGTTCTATAATTGGAAGAAAAAGTATGGTTGACTTGGGATAAGCGAGCTTCGCCGTTTAAGGCAGCTTGAAGAGAAAATTGGCAACTAAAAAAGCTGGTTGCAGATTTGAGCCTTGATAAGTAAATATCGCAAGATGGTCTCACAAAAAAGCTTTAAAGCCTAATCAATTGTTAGAATTTGCTGAAAGCTTGGAACAGGCTTATTAAGTCAGCATGCCTAGACGTCATCCTGCCTTATGCATGAGTAGATCAAGCTATTATTACAAGCCTACGCGAAAAGATGATTCTGCACTTCGTTTTCGTATCCGTAAGATTACTGAAACTCGAGTGCAGTATCGTTGCCAAAGGCTATATATGCTCTTGCGAATGGAAGGATGGTATGTGAATCGTTAGAAAGTTCACAGATTATACTTCGAAGAAGGATTAAACCTGCGCTCCAAACGTACTAGACAAAATGTTCCAGCAGTTCACCGCATGGATCATACCAAAACTCTCTAGTATTGATGAGTGTTAGCTATGTTTTTTATGGCAGCCAACCTGTTCAGCAGACGAAAAATCCGTGCCTTAATGTGGCTTGATAATTTTAGTCATGAGTACCTGGAGATCCATGTTGGTCACACTATTAAAAGGGCAGCATGTGTAAATAGGCTCGAATGACTTCGGCTGTTCTCTAAACGCAAGCCACAACGCATTCAAGTAGATAGTGTTATCAAGCTCATTTCCAAGGCACTCGACAAGTGAACCTATGAACGTGGCTTATCAAGGCCCGAAAAAACTACGGACAACCCCATTTATCGAGTCTTTTAACGGAAATTTTCGGGATGAGTGCTTCCCCCCATTGGTTCCTATCACTTTCTGATTCTCAAAAGAAGATTGAAACATGGCAGAAAGCATATCACGAGTTTCGTCCTCATTTTTCTCTTGAAAATATGCCCCCAAACGACTTTGCCTGTACACAGATTGACCATTCAACTAGCCAAATTTTTCTATAATCTACCGGTGCAAATTAGGGGGAAATGCGTCAGAACTTTCATCAGTTATAAGTTTTTTAACTCTTCTTTATGGAGCGTTATACTGGTTATAAAATTTAACGAAGTATTCTTTGGTGTTATCTCGTTATTGTTCTAGGTGATGTAGGAGTTTTGTTATGCGAGAGCTTTCTGTCAAGTCGTTGTTGCTTGTCCTTTTGTCGTTTGTCATGATGTATTTTTTATTGTTACAGTTTCATCAATTTAAAGTGTGGAGCCAAGTTCTCGTATATAACGACTTGAATTGGGAGGATGTCTATTATCTCTCAAATGATGGCATACCTGCAAATTCATTATTTGGAATGAGTGAAGAACAAGTGGCTGAGGCGATAGCTATGAATGATTCTTGGCTTAATCCTCATCTTGTTCGCTCTCTACTTGTGCGACCATTTATATTGCTTTCAGGAGCCTTGCAAATCAATTTGAATTTGATATTTTCAATAGCAGCAGTTTGTTATTTATTAATCGCATCTCTATTAACTTTTTTTGCATTACCGTTTTCTAAACGTAATATATTGTCTGCACTTTTTATATTTAGTTTTTTTTATCTAGTTGCATTTTTCATGAATGGTCGCCTCACTCATGCGTTTGTAGCAGCTTCGCTATTGTTGTTTACGATGACGTACTTTAATAGGCTCCCTCTATTTTATATTATAGGGCTTGTGATGTGTGCATTGTTTTTTGCTACAGTTAGTAGTGGGATTTTTTTCTTTTTGTTTTGTTACGCAACACTTTGCCCTTGTATGTTAACTTATAGAAAAAGTGACCCAAAAAAAATAGCAATACTGTTGGGAATAGTTGTTTCTTTTTCTTCTTTATATCTTTTTCAAATTATTCATAAGGTCATTGCATACTACAAAGAGAACCTAGTAGATGGATTACTTTTACATGGTGCTGGGCAACTTGCTTTCACAGTATCGTTTAGCCAATGCATATTAGTAGTTGTGAGTGCAATTCCTCTAGTTTATTTGGGTTGTAAAAAAAGAGAAGTAATATGGCGATGGCTAGTTAATAACTGCCCAAGCTTTTTAATGGTGCTGATAGGCCTTGGGGGCTGTGTTGTGGGGTTTAGTGCAATTGCTATTGCAATTCCATCATCCTGTGTTTTAAGTATTTCTTTAATTCTACCGCAAGAACAGATCATTGAAAACACCGTTTAAAGTTGTCTAAGGGTATAAGTAAAAATAACTCGTTGTCAGGTTCCTGCTTTTGCAACTACAAAAAATCAGGGTGCCGTCATTAGTAAAGACTCTTTCGTGTAAGCGGAACCATTTTAAGATAGAGAATTTAGTAAAACAGCCTATTGTGGTTTAAGGAATTTACCATTAAAAAATACGTAGTTTATTGCGACCTCCGGTCAAATCAAAAACGCAGAACAAAAAAACGGCTTCCAAAACAAATTAAATAGTCGCTGCTAACGCCATTTCAACCTAATCAGACTTGGTCTTGCAGATTTCATGAATAATTCTCTTTATGCAAGGAACCAATACTTTGATGTCATTGATGACTTTAGCAGCTAGCTTTTGCATATTGAAAATGACACTTCCATAACTTGCAAGCGGCTAATCTGCGTTTTTTTGTTGCTTGGACAAAGTAATTCGGCATGAATATTCAATTTATCCAGCCAAGCAAGCCTTATCAAAATGCTTACATCGAACGGTTTTACAAAACTTGCCGAACCGAAATCTTGAATTTGTATTTATTTCGCGATCTCAAAGTGATTCGTGAAATCACGTATTGGTGAAAGCTGTCCTACAATGAGCAATGACCACTCGATGCTCTTGCTGGCCTTACCCCATCAAAATTTTTATCTATTAACGCTGAAAACTTTGATTTTAAAATGGCAGCTTGACGGAGAATCCTACGATCCAAATCATACCATTGCAGATCTATTTGATAGGTTAGGAGTCTCTTAAGAAGGACATGTTGCAGTGCTGACGTAGAGAGTTTTCACCCCAAGTAAAATTGCATTTCTTAAAAGAGCAATAAAGATTTGGCGAGTAAGCAATGAGGCTTTAAAAGATAAAACAATAATTTCAGAATATTGCAATAGAGATTGACGTATACATCGTCTTGAGTGCCTTCAACAGTGTATCGAAATAAACTTTTAGTTCGTAGAGCCAAACCGTTTTGCGTTTCCGGCGAACAAAATATGCTATGAGGCTGCAAAGTTTCCATGAGCGTTTTTTTAAGCTTGGCTTGATCGTTCTAAGTCAATCAGACGGTAAAATAATATGAGTAAGAAATTCGAATCATAGAGATATATAAATGTCGTCTTATACTCACTTCTGGATTGTGTTTTGAGTAATTAATCCAGATTGCTCACCAATCTCGTGTTGAGTGGCTTAAGTAAGCATCAAGGATTCGATGTAAGTATGAAGAAATTTCACCTGCAATAGATGAGTATCTTGGGCTTATTATTTCTAATCTGGTCGAACGTAACATTGCTACTAGACTGTGTTTAGCAAAATTAAACAAGCTCAGATCGATGTTATAGTAAGTTAAAGGTTTATAAACATGAGCTTTCCAACATTGGGATAGGTGAAATCACCTCCATGCAAAAACTTCAGCTTGTTGTTTTGTTGCCCCCTTTAATGACTATCAAAAATGAGGTGATTTTTCGTGACGGCTCTCTACAGAAAGAGGGTTCAGGCTGGACAGATGATCGGTGCAAAGTTTAATGTTTGCCAGCTTGGTCAAAAATAGCTGAATGTTGAATAAGTAGTTCAACAGAAATTATAATTAGTAATGTGGAGTATGGAGTAACAATAGTTGTTATTCGATGCTCTCAGAAAAGGTTATTGTGGTTTATTGTAATCCGCAAGCCAGAAGATTTTTGTTGATGAAATAGAATTATCCAGTGCTGTTGACCAGCGAAAAAGTGTTGTTGCTATATCCATTTGGCGCTTTGCTGGTTGAGTAGTTCTTCGAGTAACTCTGATGTTAGTTTGTTAGATAAGAGAGTGTTATGTTTTCTAACCTTGGCTTGAAACTTATAGCGTTAAGTCGCGCTCAGAAAAAAGCTTTAATGCTACTTGCTGATTTTATACTTATTCCTTTAGCGTTATGGGGAGCTTGGGCGTTACGTTTGGGAGAGCTTTGGCCAACTCATCTGGCAAGTTCTATTTTGCTTTTTCCACTACTTGTTTTTGGAAGCATGATATTTTTTGTTCGGTTAGGGTTATACCGTGCAGTAATTCATTTTATGGGTATTAAGGCTATTCGCACTATTGCGTTGGGTGTGTGTGTATCTAGTTGGCTTTTGTTTTCATTAGCATTTATTCTACGTATCGAAAGTTTTCCTCGTTCCGTCCCGTTTATCTATTCTTTATTATTGTTTATTTGCGTAGGCGGTAGTCGTTGGACAGTTCGCACATTGTATCACCATTTACGATTTAAACAACATGCAAAGCATCCTGTAATTATTTATGGTGCAGGTGAGGCTGGTTTTCAGCTTGCTAAGAGCCTGATTGCAGGTGAGGATTTTTTTCCGAGCGCTTTTTTGGATGATGATAAGGCGCTTCACAATTGTATTGTGCATGACATAAAAGTTTATCCACCTGAGCAGTTAGCTAGTGTAATTGCGATAACAAAAGCTAAACGAGTTTTGTTGGCTGTTCCAAGTGCAACTCAAGAAGAGCGAAAAAAGATTTTGGATAAACTTGATGGACATTCACTCCGAGTACAAACAATTCCTTCTCTTGAGGCGATTGTTTCAGATAAGGCAAGGCTTAACCAGCTTCAGGATGTTGCTGTAGAGGACTTGTTGGGTCGTGATCCTGTCCCCCCTAGAGAAGAGCTTTTTTCTGCCTGTATTAAAGAAAAAAATGTATTGGTTACTGGTGCTGGAGGATCCATTGGGTCAGAATTATGCAGACAAATTGTCCGTGCAAAACCTAATGTCTTAGTATTGTATGAGCTAACAGAATTAGCACTTTATACTATTGATCAAGAACTTCATGAATTACTTAAGGAGCTAGATTCTGCTTCGATTCAAGTAATTCCAGTTTTGGGATCCGTATGTGATCGCCAAAGATTAAATGAAGTCTTTATAAAATATGATATTAATACAGTATACCATGCTGCTGCGTATAAACATGTTCCTCTTGTAGAAGGAAATGTTTTTCAAGGTATTAAGAATAATATTTTTGGAACAAAAATTTTAGCTGAATCAGCTGAACAGGCAGGAGTTAAAAATTTTGTCTTGATTTCAACCGATAAAGCTGTCCGCCCAACAAATGTGATGGGGGCTACAAAACGTACTGCAGAGCTAATCTTACAGGCAATGGCAGCGAAAGAATCCAAAACTGTATTTTCCATGGTTAGGTTTGGAAATGTGTTGGGGTCATCAGGTTCGGTTGTGCCATTATTTAAAAAACAAATAGCAAGTGGCGGTCCTCTTACTGTTACCCATAAAGATATTACGCGTTATTTTATGACGATTCCCGAAGCTGCTCAGTTGGTTATTCAGGCTGGTGCAATGGGGATAGGTGGTGATGTGTTTGTCTTGGATATGGGGAGTTCAGTAAAGGTACTTGATATGGCTCGCAGAATGGTGTGGCTTTCAGGAAAAACTATTAAGGACGCAGAACATCCCAATGGTGATATTGAAATTTCTGTAGTCGGGTTGCGTCCTGGAGAAAAGCTATACGAAGAATTACTGGTTGGTGATAATGTTCAACAAACCAAACATCCTAAGATAATGCAAGCACACGAGGTCTTTCTTTCACTCAATGTTTTAGAAGAAAAACTGTCAAAGTTTGCATTGCTTGAAGTTGAAAATGATTGTTTAGCCGCTCGAAACATGCTTCAGGAAATTGTCAGTGGTTTTACCCCAAATTCTCCGATTGTTGATTCGCTGTATAACCCAACTAAGGAAGTAGCCTAGATTAGTGATATGTGGTTCGTCAGGAACCTTGTAACTAAAAGAATAATTAGTTTTTGTTAGATATTACTTCTGCCTTTCGCGCAGGCGACGGGGAGGAAAATCCCCCTGGAGACGCCAACGGATATCAAGCTCTCACAGCTTTGCTGTGAGAGCTTTTTCATTTTATAGGCTTCCCCGTCAAGCTGATCATACTGTAACTATCCCTCAAACCAACCGAAAGTAGAGATTTTCGTTAGCCTGTCTTTGAACGATGCGGAAACCTCGACGCACTGAAAGTAATATAATTCAGCACATTAACGAAATTGAAGGCGCAGAAAGTTTTTTGAAGTTTGCCGCGAGCACTCTACTTACTACAAGTGGGAATCAAAACACGGCGGGATGAAAGCATTTGACATTCGCCGGTTGCGTAACCTAGAAGCCAAAAATACCCGTTTGAAGCAAATGTTTTCCGATTTGAATCTTAAAAACGAAGCGCCCAAGAATGTTTATTACAAAAAAGCTTTAGAGACGGCTGGTAAGCGTGAACTGATCACGTTTATGTATAAGGTCTACAGCCTAAGTCTTAGACGCTCATGCGCAGCATTGAAACAATGCCGTTCTGTCCACGCCTACAAAGCAAACCCGAGAGACGATTCGGCTGTCAAAGAGCTATTGCTTCAGCTGGGAGAACGATATCCAACCCACTGTTTTCACAAACCATTTCAGGATATTCACTGAAACCACAAGCGCGTTTATCGTTTGTACTGCATGCTGAAGATAAATCTACGGAAAAAAGATAACAAATTTGATCCTCATTCTTCTCTTGAAAATATGAATGCTAGTGATTTTTTCCATACACAGATTGACCATTAATCCAGCCAATTTTTCTACAATCTTTCAGCACAGATTAGAAGAAGACCTCAATATGTCTTAAACTGAAAAGCCATCATCAATAACTATATTTTGTCCAGTAAGATATGCTGAAGAATCAGAAAGAAGAAAGATTATCGTAGGTGTTACATCTTCAACATCTAACATTCCTTTTCCATTTGTCTGATCTCGATATTGTCTTAAGAAAGCTTCTGGTTGACCATCCAATATACCGCCTGGACTTACGGAGTTCACTCGAAAGCGACTGTCTTTTACGTATGCACTAGTATATTTGGTAAGATGGATTATTGCTGATTTAATGGCAGCATATTCAACCGGCATCGTCATAGAAGTGCCATCATAAATACCAAATGTAGGCGCAACGACCCCATAAATCGAAGCCAAATTTACCAAGGAAAAGCCATCATTATTTTTTAAAAAATAGCGAGCACATTGCTGACAAAAAAGAAACGCAGACCCCAAATGAAGGCTAGAGTTTTCATTAAAACTTTGAAGAGTTACATCAAAAAAATGGGCTCCATATGTGGCATTTCGAGGATACGTACAATTAACCGCACCGCTTAACCCTTCGGCACCTGCAAAAAAAGCAGCAACACTATCCTCAGAAGTAACGTCTAACTCACATATCTCGACTCGACCGCTTCCTGTGTCTACCCCTGCTGCTTTCAATCGTTCTTCAGCAAGATTGGTATCAATATCTGCTGCGACAATTGAGCCCTGATTCTGTAAAATTGCAAAAGCGACACTCGCACCTAGTAAGCCCCCAGCACCAGCAACCAAAATTTTTTTTCCAGCTAACATCTGCTTCCCTTTGTCATTAAAATAGCTTCAGCAAATTTGAAGTCATAAATGTCATCAATGTCTACTGCTCGCTCTTTCGGAATTTCAATCGCTACAGTTTTTCCATTTAACACGCCAGTTCCATTCAAAACGTAGCTCGCGGTTGTAGCATAAACAGCTGTTGTAATGTCATAAACCCTAGGGACATCCTGCCTGCGCACAAAGTTCCCACCATCAGAACAAACTAGTTCGGTAAGCCCTTCTTCATTAATCTTAACCATATTAAAGTAAGGGCTCCGTGAGGCAGCTGTAACAGCAATACATATATCTGCTTTTGAATTTTTCAGTCTATCCATTGCAGCGACAACATCCTCTACACTTCGCAATGGACTAGTTGCAGGCAAACTTACAAAGCCATGAAAATGACCGTATTTTTTCTCAACCCACTTAACCGCGTCTATCCACGCTAACCACTCAGGTGTTGTATCTTCAGCCAATGCTTTAGGGCGTGGAATTACAATCGCACCTACAGATTCAGCGACTGAAGCAATTTCTTCATCATCTGTTGAAACAAAAACCTTATCCAAACCCTGCACCTGTTTTGCCACTTCAATGGAGTATTGCAATAACGGCTTACCACACAACTTTTTAATATTTTTTCCAGGCAACCCCTTCGAACCGCCCCGTGCAAAAACAAAACCATGGCTAACCATTACATTTTCTCCACTACCGCATGTTGCTTTATTGTTTCAATCAACGAAACAACAGAACCTGCTTCCTCAAATGTTGTACACATCCCTGCTTCTCCAGCTAGTATTCGCTCAAAATCTTTCAGCATATCAAGGTACATTTTATTTTTATCATACAGAACATCGTCATACAGAACCGTTTTGCCGTTTTGATCATAAAAAGCTACTGAGTTCGCAACAAGATTCCACTCAAGCCTCCCTTCAGATCCGACAATTAAGCATTCCCTGCGAGGATACTTTTGAAGCAAGTCAAGGTGCACATTACAAACAGCGCCGCTATCTGTTCGCAATACAACATCCACAAGCTCCTCTACATCCAACCCTAGCTCTGTTGAAGTACGTAAGACTCCGTATGAAAAAGAAAGATCTCCAAACAACCACTGAAGGTAATCAAACTCATGGCTAAGCTCCAGCAAAGCTCCTCCACCAAGCTCTGCGTTAGCAGTGACGCTGTTCCGAAAATCAATGGCAGGTCGCCAAGTTGGTAAAAACTGCCCAACTGATGCTGTGACATTATAAATCTCCCCTACCATATCATCATATATTGCCTTTGCCACAACTTGGGCGGAAGGCAGGAAGCGAAGACAATAACCAATAGCCACAGGAAACGTAGGGTCGTTAATAACGCTTCGCAAAAAGCTCACATCAGCAGCAGTTGAGGTAACAGGCTTCTCTATAAAAAGCGGAATATCTTTTTCTAATATTTTTCTGGAATGAATTGCGTGAAACGGTGCTGGTGAGGCGATTATTGCAAAGTAAATAGGATAAAAAAGTGCAATCTCTATATCTGCAACAACCAAATCTGCATCAGGTACAGGTGCTGTTGGTAATTTTCCTCTTGAAGGCACTGCAATTACCTTCATTGCAGGAAACATTTTTTTTATATTTGACCGATGCCGTTTTGAAATCTCCCCAAGTCCAACGACAAGGACATATTTGATCATCCACACTCTCCCAATTTCATAATATCTTGCTGTGCACGTTGGAAGTCATCCATTCGTCCAATATCCAGCCAATAATCATGCACTGGGTACATCAAAACTTTATTATTTAGTTCAACATGCTGTTCTAAAAGAGTGGGCATATCAATATATGTATTAGGAGGAACACTTCTCACAACACTTGAGCTTACAACATAAACTCCTGCATTAACGTGAAACCGTTGCACAGGCTTTTCAACCATCCCTAAGATTCGATTACCTTTAGAAGTTACAACGCCATATGGCACCTGATATTCGTATTCTCGAACACACATTGTAGCATCAGCTTCTTCTGCATTATGATATGCCAGCAACTTTTCAAAACTCAAAGTTGTTAGAATATCACTATTAATCATAAGCAATGGCAGGTCGGTAAGATCATCAGGAAGTAAACCAAGTGCCCCACCTGTTCCAAGCGGCTCCTCTTCATGTACATATTGAATCGTCACTCCCCACCGACTGCCATCCCCAAAATAATCCATAATTTTTTCAGCAAGATAATGGGTCGATATGTAAAAATCATGGAACCCTTCATTAACAAAATTCAACAACACACGCTCTAATATCGGTTTCTCACCAACATGAAGTAATGGTTTTGGACAGGAGTCTGTCAAAGGACGCAGTCGAGTGCCAAACCCCCCAGCCATCAAAAAAACAGGATTATCGTGTTGCTTATTTTTTAAAAGATTTTCCAGAGTTGCTAGTCCACAGATAACTCCACCGTCAACTAAAGGAACTGCTAGTATACTTTTTTCTTGCATCAAATTAACAAGTTCACTACCTGACATAGAAGAAGGTGCTATAATTGGATGATCGGTCATAAACTGAGTAATCGAATCCTCTTCAGTAAGCCCGTTCAGTAAGCCACGTCGAATATCACCATCAGTAATAGTCCCAAGCAACCGCAATTCACCATCTTCAACAAGAAGAATACGCTGAGAACTCGCATCAAGAACAGCAAGAGCTTCACGCAATGTTAATGTGCTTCTAATAAGTGTTTTTTTCCAATCTGCTACCATGATCTACCTTTTTATAATCCCACGCGCAGGATACACCTTTTTAAAACTATCCACATTTTTTGTAACAATTGCGCCTGCTCCTACAACAACATCTTCTCCGACAGAGATGGACTGAATAAGATTCGCTCCAGTTCCTATATGAACACTAGTACCTACAGATACTTGCCCACTCATCGTCACACCGGGAGCAATATGGCAATGCTCACCAATCACACAATCATGCTCAATTATTGCCCCGCTATTAATTATTGTATTAGCGCCAATAACTACACCTGCCTGAATAATAGCTCCTGGTAACACCTGAACACCATCACCAAGTTCTGCATAGGTGGAAACAATAGCCTGTGGGGAAATAACTTTTTTAAACCTATATCCAAGCGCACTAAAAGACAAAAACAGCTCTTTTCGCAAATGCTTCCCCGGCAACATACCTATGCCATTTACAAGCACAGTATTTCCGGAAGAAAACTTACACACATCGTCATCAGAAGCCAGCCACTGCAGTCCTGAAAAAACCGGTTCGCTAGTAAACATTGGGCTTACAAACGCTCCACAAAAATGCTCTCTCTGCCGCAAAATATCGACCAGAACCTTTGCGTGGCCTCCGGCGCCTAAGATAATAGTGTTAGGAGTATTCAATTAACTCACCTTCACAATACTCTTTATCGGCTTTCATCTGCAGCAATTGCCAGTAATCATAAGGAGAAACCCCAGAACCGGGACGTTTAATCTGCAAATTTAATTTAGAAAATGATTCACCGACAGCTATTGAAGCAGCGGCAACAACACTTTTGCGGACTTGTGGTAAATTTTTCAGTTCCACAACACTAGGCTTCTTTTCACCTGTTCCTAACGCCCGTTCCACGTCACGTACTCCCTGCACCATCGTCGCAAGTTCATTTGGCTCTAGAGATGCTTTATGGTCAGGCCCTGGCAAATTACGATCCAGTGTGAAGTGTTTTTCAATTACAACAGCACCTCTTGCGACAGCGGCAATAGGAATAGTAGTTCCTGCGCTGTGATCAGAGTAGCCCACAGGTAACTCAAATGTGTTTTTAAGCGTATCCATTGCTCGAAGGTTAATACTATCCATCGGTGCCGGATACTCAGTTGTACAGTGTAACAAAGTTACCTTGTCACGCAGTGCCTTTTTTCCTTCAACAGAATTATATGCAGCAGCAAAAGCAGCTCTTCCTGCCAACTTTTCATCATACCCAAGTAGTCCAAAAGCCAATACACCTAGTGCATTTTCTACTTCTTCAAGTGTTGCCATCCCAGTTGAAAGAATAAGCTCACAACCAGTTTTCGCATGCTCTAATAAAAAAGGCGCATTCGTAATTTCGCCACTTGGTAGTTTAAGAAGCGGTAACTTAATATCGTTTACTAAAAAGGCTAAGCTTTCAGAATCAAAGGCTGTTGATAAAAATTTAATATTCTTCTTCTCACAATATTCCAAAAGCTTAAAATGAGTTTCTATAGGAAGTTCCAAGCGCTTAAGCATAGAAAATTGCGACTCGCTTTGCCCGATATTCTCTGCTTGATAACTACACTGCTGAGCGGTCTTGGTCACTAAGTTTCTAGCCTTAAATGTTTGAAATTTTACTATATCTGCACCAGAAGCACTCGCAGCGTCTACTAACTCAAAAGCCAGTTGTTCATTACCGTTATGGTTTACTCCAGCTTCCGCAATAATTAATACACTCATGGCTTACTCATTACCTCCGAAGTATTCTGTAACTACTAGCTAGATATCATAAAAAGTCTTAGACAAAATTTTGTCAAAAGGAGTAGAAAGCAACACTTCTGCTATGCGCTCTGAGGCAGTACCCTGTCCATATGGGTTCTCCAATGTACGACACTTCTTCTGAAAACTTGGATTGGTAATTTGTGAAAAACACTGCCGCAAAGAATCCGGTGAACCGTCACTATGCAAAACAGAATCACTACAAACACGACCTTTTTGCCTGGCACCAATATTAATAGTGGGGATCCCAAAAGATGGAGCTTCTATTATGCCGCTTGAAGAATTACCTACTACAGCCTGACAATACTTAAGGACACTCAAATAGCGAACTTGCCCAAGAGATTGTGCTACCTTTACTCTAGTTACATTTTTTTCATGAAACGCTTTTAGCAGTTCAATGACCCTATGGCTGCTTGAATCTGCATTTGGATAGGTAATCACAACATCGTATTCCGAATGTTCCTCAATAACATCCAACAAATTTTTCAGATCATTAACTCCATCATCAGCAAGAAGGGTAACTGGATGGTAAGTCATCACAATATACTTTGGTGACAATGAAAAAGGCAAACTCTGCTGTAGCTCATCCCAACTAAGCAACTTGAGTTTTACAATATTGTCTATTCCTGGCGCGCCAACATTGAAAACTCTATCAGGCTGTTCACCAAGTTGGATAACTCTCTTTCGGTATTCCTCTGTAGAGGTAAAGTGAAGATGGGACATCTTCGTCAATGAATGCCGGATAGCTTCGTCAATAGCCCCTTCTGTTATTTCGCCACCATGAATATGAGCAATTGGGATTCGAGTAACCATTGCAGCCTGAGCGATGGCAAGAGATTCCGTCCTATCACCAAGAATAACTAATAAATCTGGTCGTAAACGCTCCAAGCAATCACTTGCAGCAATCAAAGCCAATCCCATTGACTTGGCTGTGCCAACTGCGCTTCCTGAGGACAATAAAAAATCTATTTTTTCAGCAATTGGAAAGCCATCTTTTTCAATCTCTGTAACTGTGTAGCCAAACTCCGGTGTAAGATGCATTCCCCCCACAATCAACTGAAGACTCACATCTTCATTCACATGAAGATGTTTTATCAGTTGGTATAATAGACCATACTCAGATCGTGCGCCTGTAAATACAGCTATCTTTTTCATAAATTAGTCCATAGGAGGGGAGCTTGGTAAATTGACAATTCGAGATTCAAAAGATTCTGAATTGCATAAAGGACCGCGTGGGGAAGAGCTAAAGGCAGGCAATCTATGCATCAAAGTCCAAACAGGCCGAGTCATAACTGAAGCACTATTTGTAACCTGCAGTAATCTATCCCTAACATCTTTACTAGGGCAAATAATAGCATTTAGCCAATAATTAGATTTAGCATATGGAGGCTCTTTAACGAATTCAAACTCAGTCCCTTCAAAAAAGTCTTGATAACACAGCGCCAAGCGTCTTTTGGACTCTAAAAATTCTGCAAGTTTCTCAAGCTGCCCACACCCCAATGCAGCATTCAAATTAGGCATGCGATAGTTAAAACCAGGCTCATCATGAAAAAATTCGTATGGATGGGGTTTCTTTGCTGTAGTCGTAAGATGTTTTGCGCGAACCCCATTTTCATACTGATTGCATAACACCACACCACCACCACCAGTGGTAACAATCTTGTTACCATTAAAACTTACGGCACCATACTCACCGATAGTGCCAGTATGTTGCCCCTCATAGTAGGAGCCGAGACTTTCAGCAGCATCTTCAACCAGCACCAGATTCCACTTTTCACAGATAGCATCAAGCTCTCCCAACTGCACAGGATGACCAAATGTATGCATTGGAACTATTGCTTGAATACGTCTCCCTGTCTCCGTATGAATACACTGTCCGTCACCATCAATATGGGCATTTTCATCCAAATATGCTTCAGTTGCAATTGGACAAAGCCCTAAACTCACTTTCGAAACATCAACAAATATTGGAGTAGCTCCCATGTGATGCAACGCATTACAAGTTGCAACAAAAGTAAGAGCTTGAGTAATTACGAAATCGCCACACCTCACTCCTGCCATAACTAGTGCAGTATGTAGAGCAGCAGTTCCATTCACAGTAGCAACAGCTTTTCCAGTTCCTGTAAGAGCCTCCATCTGCTTTTCGAACTGATCTACGTACTTACCCACACTAGAAACAAAAGTGCTCTTGATAGCACGTGAAACGTACTCATGTTCATTCCCTTCAAATACAGGGGCATGAAGTGGAATAAAATCGTCAGTAGAATACACTGAGCGTATGAAAGGAATTATCGAATTTAGCATCTTAGCCCCCTACATCTTACTATCAAGATACTTCCCGGTTTCCTTATGATCAAAATCAGGAAGCATTTTAAAAAACAAATCTACAAGCTCTTTCTTATTCCAATATTTTCTCTTTTTTATTGTTGCAATTTGTTTTTCAAAATCATCAAGCAATGCACTGTCATATACTGGCTTGTTCTTAATAACACCAAGATTCTCAAAGCGTTCAAAGTCAAGGACTTCACGCTCCGTATAGAACTCCTCAAAATCTTTCTCGCCAGTAGTGTCGCTTTTTGTAAATATACAAGGCCACTTGCGCTGAGAAGGAAGGTCTTTTATACGAAAACGAGCCTCATCTTCTGTTTCGCACAGTACAGGCTCATAGCCTAGCTTTTTAAGATAGCTCACAGCAATTTCGGAAAAAGAAATCAAATGAAGGGATTCAGATAACTTTGGAAAAAAAATATCTCTATTTTCACCCAACAAGCACGACATCAAACAAAGTTCACCCGACTCTTGAGGGGTTAAAAAATATCGCCTGATATCGCTTGGGGCAGCAATGGGCTGCTGCTTCGCTATTCGCTGGTCAAATCCGTGCAGTAATGAGCCATCAGAAAAGGCAACATTTGCGAACCGTGCAGTTGATATAGGCAACTGTTCACTTCTACGCATCAAAAACATTTCCATTATCCTTTTTGATGCGCCCATCATGTTGACTGGATTTGCCGCCTTATCAGTCGATACGCAAAAATATTTTTTTACATTCTTTTCGATGGATTGAAGAATCGTTTTCTCTGTATTCAAAACATTTACATCAATCATTCGCATTAACGTAAATGGATCTTTTTCACTTCGAACATGCTTCAAGGCAGATAAATTCAAAACGTAATCATACTCGCCATCTGCAGCAATAAATGCATCATATTCAATTGACCCTATATCAAGAGCAAAGGTTCGAAAATCACCATTAATATATCCATATGAACTTCGAATATCACGAACAACTTCTGTTAAATTATTCTCACTGATATCAACAAGGTGCAGTTTTTTAGGGTTGCGCTTAAAAATTTCTTTCACAACAGCTTGCCCAATAGTTCCAGCACCCCCTAATACAAGGAATTTTGAAACACCAACCTCTTCCCTTAATTTTTCTTCATAGTAAGCAATATCACTACAAAAAAGTTCAGTCTCCCTACCTATCAAAGACAAGACGTTATTCATTACTCCACCCAAGAACACAATTAATATTATGTTAAAAACAAGTATCCAGCTTTAATACCATGCTGGAAGCTCACTCTATATTACGATTGCTAGCCACTAGTTACTTGCAAAGAAAAAAGCCATAACATTTCTTTTAAAAATAGCGTCATGGCTCTCTTCTCTCTTATATTACTTACGGCAGTCCCATACAGGTTGTTTCAGCACCCATTGCCCAAATTTATCTTTGGTAAAAAGCTCAGTATTGTAAAATTTGTCTACAATTTCATAAAACTCACGAAGAGTGTACCCTGTAAAATTGCAAAAATCATCCACAGCCTTTTGATCAACCTGATGATCAAAACGCTTTACAACCAGCACGGCCTCCTCTCTACTCATTAATCCATAACGAACAAATTTTGAAGCATAGTCAGTAGCTGTGGCGTGACCAAACTTAGGATATTTCATCCATGCATGAACAAGGTATCCCATTGTATCAATTTGATCAAACCACTCTGGGGTATGCTCACGCTGCCATTCATGCTTAATGTCTTTAAAACCTAAAGACTTAGCTACTAAATAGTTTTCATAACTATTCCAACGGATAAAATAGCTTAAATACACAGGATCTAGCTGAAAGTCATTATTCATTTCAGGAGCTTTACAAAGGTACAGATCTTTTTCAGTGACATCATCTGAAAGCAACTCACTCCAAGGAATATCGGAAGCCACTCCATTTTCCACCTGTGCTAATGCAGAAGGAGTCTCTTCACTATCAATTCCTCCATATTCATAGCTAATATTCTCACCATAAATAACAAGTGGAAGTTTAAACTTAATAGCCATATGCAGTGGGAAGGTATAAATAAGTCGATCAACAAACCATGTTGGCTTTCCCCACTTCTCAAAACAAATCTTGGCTAATTGCTTTTGAACACGTTTATTAGGCTTAATTGTAATTAAATGACAGCCAAAGCTCTCAGATATATTTTGTAAATTGTGCTTACCCGCCTCAGTCATGGTAAAGTTATCTTCAACTGAAACGAGTAAGGGATTCATGCCAAGTTGTTCTTTTATAACATGAACTTGACGGTGACTATCTTTCCCGCCTGAAACAGCAATAATGCAATCCCAATTACCCTTCCCATATTTTCCACGATGCTTATCACATAATGCTTCAAGCTCCTTCCAACGAGCATCCCAATCAGTTTTATTTTTTTGCTCTTCGGCATTACATGCTTGGCATACTCCATCATCACCAAAGCGAATTCCTGGACGAGTATCTGGCATTACACACTTCTTACAAAAACGCATATCATCCTCCCAACAAATCAATAATTCAGAACGTAATCCAACCCAATCAGGGTTGATAAAAGACCATATAAACAATTTATTATAGTTGTAAGATAGTATTACTACTTCCACTTGCACCTAAACAGCCAGAGTGTGTGGAATTCATGATCAGGCAAGAATAAGGAGGCAACAAAAATACAACGTGGAGGAATTGTAATTTCGATTGCGCTCCCCCCACAACATCTCATCCAAGTCCTATTAACAGCATGAAAAAATTTGAGTAGTCATAAACTAGCCATCGCCATACGGCTTCTCTTTTTTCCAAGTAAAAAACTAAGAGAATCACACCTACCCAAATTGAGGTGGTGCCATTTTCTAGGACCATTTTGCAGCAAAATTAAGGCAAACGAATTAGTATTCATGCCGCTTGCTGAAATACTTCTGAGGAGACGAAGAGGTATTCAGTGAAGTAGAATATCTGTTCATCGGCTTATCCCCGTCAAAAGTAAAGTGTGGACGGCGATGGTTATAAAAGTTGAACCAACCTGCGAGTGCATGTCGAACCTCTTTGCCATTCTGAAATTCTTTCAAATAAACACACTCATAGTTCAAGAAACGCCAAGGACGTTCAATCGTAATATTATCCTCGCCATCCGTTAAAACTCGAAGCTTACCTTTTAGGCCGACTGGTAAAGGCATAGCTTGTAAATTAAGCTCCTTGATCGGCATTAAAAATCTCAGGGACCCATATCGCATCAGCGCGTTTCAAGAGCTTGAACACAAAAATCAGAATCCAATGTGTTGGACAGTATCCATGACAACACATCGTCTATACAAGTCCGTTACAGTCACTTAGTACAACAACCTTTCCCTGTTGGAATATATGTGATGTCAGCACACCACACATGGGTAGACCCATTACTGCAAAGCTCTCAAAGAAGAAGATATGGGTAAACTTTATTTTCAGAATAGAGGGAGTGCTTGTTTTAAGCTTTGGAACACGACTATCAGTCCCTTCTTTCGCATTAAACGGCGTACCCTGCCACGACCGTCAGCATATCTAAGGTCGCATAGCGTGTTACACATTTTTCTTCTTCCATAAAACGGACATCCTAAAAACAGTTCATCTATCTTTCGCATTAGTTCCGTATTAAAGAAAAATTCTTCTTCAGGCTGAGAATAATATGTAGATCAATTTTTGATTGAGCAGATCACACTGTTTCCGGATGCTAATCATAGGATGCGTCTTATATCGACGACACAACACCTTCGGGCTGTGCTCACATTTTGGTGAAGGCTTGTTGCAAAAAATATTTCTCCAATGTGAGATGACCAATCTTCGCATAAAGATCTTTGATTTGATCTTCAGCACACTGAACAACCTTTTGCTGCTTACCGGCAAAGGAAGCAACAACCACTTCCTTTGCTTGCTTCTTCCCTTTGACAATCTGGATTGGTATGAACACCATATTTACTGGCTAGTTCAGCTAATGTCTGCTCACTTAAAAGGACATCTAGGGCAAAACGACCTTTAAATTCTGCTATAAAACTTCTTCTTTTTCGGGACCTAGTTGAACATCCTGTGGTTCTTCTATGTCCACCTTAGCGAATGGTCTATTTTTTTAGAACCACCTTAAAAATCAATACCCTTCTGAAGTTAAAAAACTATAATTCAAAAGACCTACAACCTTGAGCCCCCCCCAGTCAATCCATTATCCTGAATGAAAGAGGATATGGAAATGAGTGTCCGAAAACATAGCTCATATGATGCCGAGTTCAAGAATAGTGCTTACTGCTCTGTGATGAATAAGGCCGAACTGTTGTTGATCAGTAGATTTGATACACGATACGTTAATGAGTGGGCAGAGGTTCCTGACTTTCAACGTCATCGATGACTTCAGTCATAAATGCTTAGCCATTGAAGTCAATACCAACATGCCTACGGCCAGAGTATTACGAGTGCTGAATCGTATTGTTACGTGGCGAAGGCTTCCTAAAAAGATCAGAATGGACAATGGGCCAAAGCTAGTCTCTATGGCAATGATCGATTGAGCAGAACGAAAAGGGATACATCTGGAACACATTCAACTAGGAAAGCCACCTCAGAATTCGCACATCGAATGGTTAACTAAACCTATCGCACTAAAGTGCTTTATTTTTATCTGTTCCGGACTTTTACAGAAGTCAAAAAGTAAACAAAACGTTGGCTGAAAGAGTATAACGAAGAGTGGTCTCATAAATCTCTCGACAACCTGCCCCCACCGAATCCCTTGAAATCCATCCTCCCTGCGAAATCTTACTTACGCGTGGAACTAATCAAAAGAAATTTACACTTACTCATTGCCTATGATTCTAAGAGCAACTCACTTTTTAACTTGCAACAAGCGGCCTTGCACAATTCGAACAATTTAACCATCTGATATTGATCAACAATACTACAATAGGTACTTTTTAGTTGTTAGTACTGGTGTAATTTTTTATAAGCAAACGCATTCATTAAGAGCGAAGAAATAAGGAACAACAAGTTGCATAATGGTGACAAAAATAAAAACGAAGGGAAACATGTTGTTCTGTAATAGTGCTTTTAAATATTAAAGTGGGAGATCGGGTTGAAAAGACTTTCAAATGGTAGTTCAGTTTCATTAGATTTTATTCGCGCTGCAGCATCACAGGCAGTAATGATAGGACACGGGATATCTTTTTGTGGTGTATTCAAAAGTTATCATCCCCCCAATTTTCCATGGATACAAAATATTTCTGTGGTAGTTTTTTTTATTCTTTCCGGTTTTCTTATTTCATATTCAATGGCTGCCAAGAAAGAAAATAGTCAGTACAAATTTCGTCACTATTTTGTTGATCGTTTTTCAAGGATATATACAGCGTTTGTACCGGCGCTAGCATTTGTCTTAGCAATTGACCTAATAACCAAATTTTTTTTTGGAAGTAATTATAGGTATGAACGCGCATTTAATATAGAAACTTTGCTCGGAAATTTATTGCAATTTCAAGATTTTCCAATTTTACGTGCCATCACCAGTTTTGGTTCTGCTCGACCATTTTGGACGTTGGCAGTTGAATGGTGGATATACATGTTCGTTGGTTATGTTGTTTTTTATCTTATGAGAAAAGATCAGATTCAGCGTTTTGATTGGATTATCCTTTCTTTATTATCTATCATTCCAATATATAATTTTTTTGGCGGCCGAGGAAATGGGTTGATGCTGTTCTGGTTATATGGGACAGCTGCGTTTGTTGTATGGAATTCTTGCTTGTTGAACCGTTTTTCCATTGCAAAAAAAATATTTTTTTTATTTTTATTTGGCTATATTGCAGGATTAAGGGTTGGGCTTACATTACGAGAGTATGACTCATTATTTGCTTTTTGTATTGCAATAATGATCTTGCTTATTGTTGAGTTAGCTTCGAACATAAAACTTTTTACTTTTTTTACTAATTTTTCTAAATATATAGCAAGCTTCTCCTATACATTATACCTGACCCACTATTCAGTATTTGATTTTCTGACAACAGGTTTTGCTGGAGACGTTAACCCCTATGTATTGTTTTGCATCGGGGTTGTAATTTCTAATCTTATAGCAATAGTTATAGGTCGTCCTATAGAAACTTATATGACAACAGTAATAAAGGATAGGATGTATCGGTACGTAGAAAATTTTTAATACTTATATAACATAAATGCTTCTAATAGTGATCGCTGTTTCAGATACAGACATTGTGATGTCTTCCCAGTAAACTTAACCAGTTAAATATAGAAAATTTGAGCAGACTTACCTTTTGTGACTCTAGGAGCTTGCCATGAAAAAGACGAAATTTACCGACGAGCAGATCGCTTTCGCCTTACGTCAAGCTGAGACAGAATCAAGAGTTAAAGAGGTGTGCCGTAAGATGGGCATATCAGAAGTTACGTTCTACAATTGGAAGAAAAAACAAGGTGGGCTTGAGGTAAGCGAATTACGTCGCTTAAAACAGCTTATCAAGTCAGCGTACGTAGGCGCTGTTCTGTCTTGTGCATGGGTAATCAAGTTATTTTATTACAAGCCTACACGGAAAGCTGACTCCGCACTTCGTCTTCACATTCAGGACATTGCCGAGACTTGAGTTCGACATGATTGCCAAAGAATATATATCCACTTACGCAGGGAAGGTTGATATGTGAATCATATTATGTTGCGAAGAAGGATTAAATCTGCACTCCAAGCGGCCACGACGATATGATTTCAGCTGCACACCATAAAAGGGCAACATGTCGTGAGCAAGTGGCTACGCTTGTTTGCTGGACGTAAGCCGCGTCGTATTAAAGTAGATAATGGTAGTTGAGTTCATTTCAAGGCACTCGATAAGTGGGTCTATGAAAATAATGTAACGCTGGCCTTCTTAAAACCGAGAAAAACTACGGACAACCCGTTTATCGAGTCTTTTAACGGAAATTTTCGGAATGAGTGTTTAAACACGCATTGGTTCCTATCACTTTTTGATGCTCGAAAGAAAATTGAAACATTGCGGAAAGAATATAACGAATTTCATCCTCATTCTTCTCTTGAAAAGATGATCCCAAACGACTTTACCTGCACACGGTTTGATCATTCAACCAGTGCGATTTCTCTACAATCTACCCCAACAGATTAGGGGAAGAACTCAAAAGAAAGTACGCCGTTAATCAATCTCGCCCTAAGCTTGAGAAAGTACGATTTGGGCAATATGCTCAGAGGCTATGCCTTCATAAAGGGCATATTTTACTTTCAACTTACCTAATTCACTCTCAATTGCGGCTTCTAACTCATCGACAGAATAAATCCCTGTTGACAATCCTAAATCTGCATACGAACCCATCTCTGAAAAAATTGTATTTTCTAGTGATACCAAACCGGTCCCTGCAACTCTTCCTTCTAGCCCGACAGTACTAAAAGAAGTTACAACAACATCAACTTCCATTAACAAGTTGTGCAGTGATTCGCTAGGTAAAGACACTTTAACGTTTTCATATTCATCGTAAGAATACTCTTGACTGGGATGAGGTCTAAAAATGATGTCCCAACTTTTTTCCAAAGCTAATCGATTTAACTCTTCGCGAAGTTCATCTCGCAAATCTGGATAATTGTGCTCACCATTATGTACAGGTAAGGACCAGTCAGCATAAAGAATGACTTTTGCCCGCTCAACAGTGGTTTTCTTTCTTTCAAGCTTCTTGATGAAATCAAAAGCGGGGGAACCTGTTACAACAATCGTGGCACTAGACTCTGGACACTCAGCCAAGAGTTTGTCTTTAACCGACTCAGAACAAACACAGATAGTATCAGCCAGGTTTTGTTGAGCCACATCAAGAACCCCTTTGTCGTCACCTCCTCCTATCAGCCATACGCCATCGTTAATACACAAAGCGGGGATTTTTAGTTGCTTCGCAGCAATCAGAGAAGCACGCTCTCCCCGGGGAGAATTTGTGGTAATAACAAGATCAGGTGAAAATTTATCAAGAAGAAAACGAAACGTTTTAATCGGTAAAAAAACCTGTCGTCCACTCTCTTCATATCTTCGGACAGCCCCTTCTTCTCCATACTCTTCAACCAGTTCTGCATAGGAACACCCCATATACACAACGGTTTCCTTGTACGGCACAACCGTAGAAGGGCTCATATTTGCGCTTAGCTGCTCCCCATAGGAGATAGATTTCGAAGTACTTAGCTCAGGAAAATCACTTAGTCGCACAAAAGGAACTCCCTTTGACTCAAGGTAGTCACCGGCTGTAGTCAAAGCTAAAATCGTAACATCACAACAATCTTTTAACTGATGGTAAAGAGGCTCAATTATTCGGACATGCCCTCCACCATAACAAGTCATAAACACTTTTTTCATTACTCATCCTCAAAACAGCGATACCAATATTCTAAAGCCATTAACGCCCGAAGTTGACGCGTATAATTTGAAAGCCCTTCACAATGCTCTTTAAATATCTGAGCCACATAATCATAGTTAAACAGCTGACGAGCCCGTACCCGCTCACTCAATAGCAGATTCTCACACTGCGCTTTCAGTTCGGTTTTAAACCACTCTCCAACTGGGACAGTAAACATCTGTTTCTTACGATACGCAAGATGTTCACCAATGAGACTAGTTACAGCTTTCTTGTAAATATACTTTGTTTCACCATTATGCAGCTTAAGCTCACCAGGCATAGAAAAAGCGAGTTCAATCATTCTATAATCAAGAAAAGGGGCTCTATTTTCAATTGAAGCAGCCATCCCCATTCTATCTGGTTTTACAAGGTTATTACCCGGAAGAAGTAATACTGTATCGATATAAAGAACTTGGTTGATACGATCCATATGTGCAGAGGCATCATAAACAGGCTGAAGCACATCAAGTAACGTGTTGCTACACTCCAGCTGGGATTGAAGACTTGAAGCAAACAATCTACTCCGTTCAGAAGCAGTGAACAGGGAAATATTATCAGCATAGTTATTCTGAAACTCTGTACTACTACTCAACATATTATCTGATGAAGCGAAGAAATTTTTGTACTTATCATACCCTGCAAAAAGCTCGTCAGCGCCATCTCCGGTTAAGACCATTTTTACGTCTTGAGCGGCCATCTTAGAAACTCTATACGTCGGCATAAAAGAGACATCGCCATGTGGCTGGTCACAGTGGTACGTCGCCATTGGCCATAAAGAAAGCATGTTTGGAGCTACTACATTCAAATGGTGATCAGTCCCAAACCGTTCAGCAGCTTCCTGAGCATAAGGAGATTCATCATATCGAGGATCATCAAATCCGATACAATATGTTTTTACAGGAGATGATAAGTGCTTAGCCATCACTCCCACAACAGAGCTTGAGTCAACCCCGCCTGACAAAAAGGCACCTAGAGGGACATCCGAACGAAGACGAAGCCGTACTGCGTCGTCTAAAGTGGCATTAAATTCCTTAATCCATTCATCTTGTGTTTTATCCTGGATTTCAATTTTAGAAAGATCCCACCAACACTTTTCCCGAACACCGCCAGCATCAACTTCCAAGTAGTGACCTGGCATTACGTGCTTAATCCCCTTATACATTGTACGAGGGGGAGGAACATAGTTAAAAGCTAAAAACTGATCCAGAGCCTGATAATCCACACTGTGGGACGGCATTGCTTTAAGAAGAGATTTAATCTCTGACCCAAACAAAAAACGCCCATCATCAAAGGAATAATGAAGTGGCTTTTCTCCTGCTCTATCACGAAACAAGTACAATCGATTAATACGGTAATCAAAAATTGCAATGGCAAACATACCATTAAATTTTTCTATACCGCAAACCCCATATTTCTCATAAACCCTTAGAATTACTTCTGTATCACAACCTGTCACGCAAGGATAACCTGAACGAGCAAGCTCTTGTGCAATTTCTACATAGTTAAAAATTTCACCGTTTTGCACAACAACAATGGACTTATCTTCAGAATAAAAGGGTTGTCCGCCATGCTCAACATCTAAAATAGCCAAACGTTGATTTCCCAACGCAACAGCCCGATCAACGTCATGGAAAATACCCATGCCATCAGGCCCCCTATGACGAATAACAGCTCCCATTTCACTGATAACTGAAGATTTAAGAGCATTTCTTCTAAGATCGTAATATCCAAAGATGCCACACATTATTAGTTGGCTCCTTTTGAGCAAAGTACTGTTCTAGCAGTTAAAACAAGAATCCACAGGTCATACATAAATGACCTGTTCTGGATATACAACATATCAAAGTCGTACCGCTCTTTCCACGTTCCCTGGGAACGAACTTTTGCTTGGGCCAACCCAGTAATCCCAGGAATTACACTGTTCCTTAAATTCCATTGTTCCTCTGTATATTCTTCTTTCTGAGCTGGAACATTAGGACGAGGGCCAACAAAGCTCATATCCCCCTTTAGTACATTCAAGAGTTGAGGAAGTTCATCTATACTTGTTTTCCGAAGCCACTGTCCTACTGACGTAATGCGAGGATCATTGGCCTGAGTAGAATATCCGCCAAGTGATTCGGCATTTATAACCATGCTACGAAATTTATAGAGTTGAAAGGGCCTACCGTCTAACCCAACTCGTTCTTGTCTAAAAAATGCTGATCCACCATCCTTCCGAATCAAGCAAGCGATAACAATAAAAAGTGGGAAGACTACCGCTAATAAGACCACAGCAAAAATCACGTCAAAAATTCGTTTCAAAGACATCTCTCTACCCTACAATATCTTGAATGCGCTTACAAAAATCATTATGCAAAAATTGCAATTCATTCTCATCAAAGGCCATATACTTTTTTCGAACTGCTTCTAATTTTTCAATTTCACTCTTTAAATCAATTTGAGTAGTCAATTGTTCCAAGGTTTCACTGCGTAAATGAAACGCACGAGATAGAATCACCCCAGCAGAGCCTAGACGCACATGTTCAGCCATTACAATTTCACCAGGTATTATTCCATCACCTACACGTGCAATTCCACCAATGCCAAATGGTTTATGAATTTTTTTTACAAGAGCTTCAACATAACCGTTTGCTAATAACTCAAACATAAAGTTCAACTGAAGGTCGAGATGTAAGTCATTCAAACCAATGTGAACTTCATTAACACAGTCTAACGCAACAACACTCTCAATAGATTCCGCTGCACCACATGTTTCCACAAGCGGAATAAGTTTTGCTCGGCCTCTAATAAAACCACCAAATGTTGCAACCTCTTGAGCAGTTCTAAACATTGGAAGCATAATAATATCACAGCCTGCTTCAATAGCTTTTTCAACTTCATTCTTAGAGTCAGCGTGCAATGGATTCAGACGAACCATTAATTCAGCCTTCGAAAGAACTTTTTTGATTGAATTGATATCTTCAAAACTATGTTTACTTATAACCGTGTCCAAGTGTCCCTGCCGCTTTAGCTTGCCTTTGCGTTCCAAATCAACAAAAATTCGGGTTACACCACATCGCTCAGCAAAAGAGGCAATCTCTGCTTTGTTTGTAATAAAAAGATAGTTAAACACTTTTTAAAACCTTTTGTTTTAAAAGTTCTCTTGCTTTGCTGTGCATACAGAGTAATGTACTTAACATCCCACCCCCTATCGCGAGCATTGGAAAAATTAACCACAGAGATTCAGAAAACAACACAGTAAGTTGTTTTACTCCCCAATAGCCAATAATAACAACAGCAACAATTCCACAATAAAAAAAGCCTTCCCTTAGCAAAAGTCTATAACATTTTACATCAAGGTTAACTGTGGCCAAAAGCATCAAAGATAAAAGCACATACGCAGCTAATAGCCCGAGCATAATTCGCTCAGTCGTCAAAAACTCTCTCCAAAGAGACAGCCCAGCAACAAGTACGACTGCTCCAAGTAATGTGACATATAATGGTTTATGTGTATTTTTTTCAGCATTACAAACCGTTGTAGCAAACGAGGCAACGCCTTGAAAAACAATGCTCATTAATCCAATTTGTACTAGTCCATATATCTTATCTAACTCACTTGGTGCCAAGCTTCTACCAAACACTAAGTTAGTATATGGGACAACTCCAGCAGTAAGCACTGCAGCAACACATAATCCCAACGCAAGAATCAGTTGGAAACCATGCACTATCAACTTACGATAGACCTCAGGAGCAGTTGTACGACTTTCGGCAAGTCGAGGAAGCAAAGCGATAGAAATAAAATTAATGCACAAAAGCAACGGCAACTCTATTAACCGCATTGAATAATTAAATAATGCTACGCTTCCAGCTTCTTGATACGAAGCAAAAGATCTTGCAATTACAGGAAAGGTCAGCAGCAAGCCCCCAGAAAACATTGCCTGAAAAAAACGCTTAATCAACTCTCGTGACAACATATTACCTTGAAAAACACACCGTAAGCTCCATCGAGGCTTTACTGCGATAATTTGACTCGTATACCTGCAGACACCTGCACCTATCAAACTCAATAAAAGAATTGATAAAGAGGACTCTTCTGTTAACAGCATGTACACAAGTCCTAGTATAATACACCCATTAAAAATCAACGTCCCAAGGCTTGGTAAAAAAAACTTATTCTTTGATTGCAGATAAGCTGTTGTCACCCCAGTTAAAACAGAAAGGGGTAACAACAAGAGCGCAATTGCCACACCATCTTGAGCTAGCACCACCTTTTCACCGCTAAAGCCAGGAGCTAACAAGCTCATTAACATGTCAGTATTTAAATACAAGATTCCAGTAATTGCAGAAAACAGAAGCAGTAACACGACTGATGCTTGAAATAGCAATTTTTTCGATTGGTCAGCCTGAGTAACAAAAGAAGGGATTAGAGCTGCACTTAGGGCCCCACCAACTAACAGGTTTAAAAGCAAATCGGGCAAACTAAGTAATAGTACGGCGACATCCGCTAAATTTGTTGTTCCATAAGTTGATGCAACTAAAATTTCTCGTACAAATCCTGATAGCCTTCCCAGTAAGACGCCAAGTATAATCAAAACTGAGGAGCCAATGATATTCTTTAACACAGAAAACCTTACTTTAATCAATTAAATATGTTAACTGCACAGCTTACCAAATGCCGCATCACAAATACCCCTGCTACACTTTTACAACATTCTTGTTAAGCTAAAAAACAGATCATTCCCTAGGCATCTAACTGCTCAAAAAAATCAACATTATACTATTTCCTTATCCTAATTATAACCAATTTGGATACCATAAGGTTTAAAAAATATTAAACTACTTTTCTTTCAACATTACAGATAGTTTTAGTTCCTTCGTAGACTTCTCCGCCAAGCAGACAGTTCAAAATTAAAATTTTCAGCGTTAATAGATAAAAATTCTGACGGGGGAAGGCCATCAAGAGTATCGTGTAGTCGTTGCTCATTCTAGAACAGCTTTTACCAATACGTGATTTCAAGCTCCATACCAGCGTACATTCGTTTTAACTGCGACAGTTCATACTCGATGCCTTGCACTTTGCCGCCGGCTTCGCCTTCCTTCTAAATCGCAATAATCTGAGTTTTAGTGACTAGAGATTTCTTCATAGATACCTTTTGACTGCGTTACACCCGAAAACTCTATTTCTGACTTGTGCCTTTTTAAAGGAATCTTACGGAAGTGAGTGTTCGTAAAACTAGAACATCTGATGCCGAATCCAAGAAGAATGCTGTTCTGCTCTGTGATGAACAAGGCCAAACTGTAGTAGGTGGAACAAGGAGTTTGGGGATTCCTAAAATTACTTTATCGTTGGCCTAAAGAAAGCTGACAACGCAAAATGAAATCATATTCCCTAGACATCAACAGAAGAGCAACGAGAGATATAAAAAAATCGAAAATGACTCCAAGGCGCTAAAATAGAACGCGATATCTAAAAAAATTTTGAACATCTTCAGCAGACTATCGACATGAGATTTAAGTTCGTAAAGTCAAACCGCTCTACGTTCCCGATGAAAAATATGTGCAAAACCCTACAAATTTTCATGACCGGATACTATGTGCGTGGGGTAAGCCTCCAGAGCCACAACAAAAACAGGTGAATACACTACTTAGCAAGCGCAGAACAGCAATAGACAACGAACATAATCAGAAACGCTATGCTCACTTCTGAATTGCGTGGCGAGCTGTTATTCCAAGGTCTTAGTCAGACTCGTGTTGCCAGGCACATGTAAACATTGGGCCTGACCTGTAAGTATCCAAAGAAATTTGTACATACAACAGATTCTGTACATACAGAGCCTGTTGCTCCTAATCTGGTTAATCGAAACTTTACTACACCAATTCCAAATATGTCTGGATCTCTGATTTTACGTACATCAAGGTTAGACGAAAGTGGCATTATCTGACCATGTTCATCGCCCTGTATCCCCAAACGGTTGGTGAGGTGAGATTTAAGTGATTCGTTAGAGCAGCACTCCGTTATCCATGCTCTAAAGAAGGCTGTGCACGACGAAAACCATCTTCCGGCCTTCTGGTTCATAGTGACCGAGGCATACACTATGCAAGCAAGGATTTCCGCAGTTTCTTGAAAAAGCACGGCTACATTCAAAGTATGAACCGGAAAGGGACCTGCTGGGATAACGCCAAAACAGAGTCTTTTTTCCGCACAATCAAAAATCAATTGATCCGTCACAGAAAATTTAAAAACAAGCATGAAGCTGAATTGACTCTAATTAACTATATTGAAACGTACAGCAATCGAAGACGGCGACATGTGAGCAATCAATGGCTTTCCCTGCCACCTTTGAGTCTCGAAATAAACAGTATTACCTCGTGGCTTAACTTGGTATCCACATTTTCATTGTAGGATCTGATCAAGCCATTAAGAAGTGAAAAAGTTACTTCGGCATCAATCTACACAACAAACAGATCGGTATTTGCGAAAGGTCGCTAAAGCAAATAAGGCCGTTGGAATTCTCAATTCACTGGCATCATCACTTCAGCAAGCTGGAAGTTTTGAAGAAGAAAAGAAGGCCCAAAAAGTAGGGTAAAAATCTTTTTCAAAAAATTACACCCTTTGGCTTTTGAACACAAAAAAAGCACCTACGATTAACGTAAGTGCTTGATTTACTTTGGCGTCCCCAGGGGGATTTGAACCCCCGTCGCCTGCGTGAAAGGCAGGTGTCCTGGGCCAGGCTAGACGATGGGGACGCGTCTTATATACAGATTAAAACTTCTGACCTTGTCTTAATCTAAATAACTTGATGGCTGGGCTACAAGGACTCGAACCTTGATTAACGGAGCCAGAACCCGTCGTCCTGCCAATTGAACGATAGCCCAACAAGTTGCGAGAAGTGTTACTATGAGAGTCGCAGAACTTTGTCAACGGAAAAAAAAGAAAAAATATCTTTTCTTCCAATAGACCTCTATATGGCTTGAATTAGTAGACTGATAACTATTTTTATCGGGTGTCGTTTTTTTTCAAGCTAATGTTACACTCTTGAAAAACAGTACAACGCAGCGCCTTCGACAAGTATTCACCAGCCACCTATTCACAAAATGAATCAACCATCTGGTATCAGGAATAACCATACTCACTCCCTGATAAGACGGTCTGATAAAAGCGTTTACGACTTATGACATTAAGGACTTGTAATGAAAGCAAAACACACTCTACATAATATTTTAACGAAATTTGCTAGCCCGTTCCATCCTTCCCAGCAAGATTTGTCCCTAACAGGCTACACACATATTACAATTAACGGTGAAACAACCATACAAGTAGACTTTAATGAAGAAAAAGAGTCAGTTACAATCATAGCACCTATAGCTACCAACAATCCTGATTTTTACGCTGATTTATTAGTACTCAACGCGTTTCGAGATCAACTTGCCGGTGCCAGATTTATTCTTTTACGCGAAACCAATCAAATCGGCCTGCTGACACATTTTGACCTTACGAATCTGACGGTGCAAAAACTAGAGCAACTTTTTGAAGAATTTTTTGACGTTACGCAAAAATGGGCAAAAGCGTTTGAAAATAAAGATACTAACCAGACTGAAGACAGCGATACAATCCCTTCACAGATCTATAACGACATCTTCAATAGAGCGTAAGTTGTGCATTTATAATTCTTAGTAGCTAATTCCTTAATAATAGCCTGCTTGTATTCTCATGTATAAGCATGCCATTCTCCTATAACCTCATTACCTTTCCACTCAAAAAAGATACTACCAATCAAAAAAACAATACGCTTTACTCGTAGTACCAATCAGCATTGTATAACACTCCCCTCTCATAAGAGTCTTGTCACTCAAATAAGAGTACTCTTTCCAACATCGCAATGAAATTTAAGAAAAATATAAACTTATATTTAACTTTGTCGATAATCCCTAGTAGAACAGTCAACAATTGTAGGGGGTAGCCCTCTTGCAACCGGAATTTGTAACGGAAATCTTGCCAAAGATAGCCGTTCTTTTACTGCTGTCATAACGGTGTATCGTAGGCTGATACAAAGTTACACGTAAAAGTGGTTACTTACTGCTCCGTTCCATTCCAACCTATTTGTCTACTCGCCAAATAGACAAATGTTACAGAACCTTATATTTAAAAGTAAGGGATGCAATTTTTTTAGGGGAAATTTCATGTCGATCAAGAAACTACTTGTATTAGGGTTCAGCGCGACAATCGGGTTATCGCTGCTGATTGGGGTCATGGGGTACAACTCCGCATCACATTCCACAGAACACATCGAAGAACTTATCTATCAGGATGTGGCACTGCGTGAACAAGCCTTAGAAATTACAAAGTCACTCCTCTTACACCGCCGCTATGAAAAAGATATTTTTCTTAATGTCGACAACAGTCAAAAGCAAAACGTATATTTACAAAAACTGACAAAAATCAGTAACGAAACGCGTAAGCAGATTTCCACCATTGAAGAATTATCTTCAAAAATTCCCCATCTGACTCCTGAACAGCGCTCGCTTATCACCAATTTTTCAAGCTCCTACTCACATTACTTTAACGGTGTTCAACAAGTAGCATCACAAGTCATCAATTCGAACATTTCTGCTGTCGAAGCCAATAAGCTCATGAAGCCATACAAAGCACCAATGCATGAGATGGAAGAGGCACTAGACAAACTCGGCACACTCAGCCACGATTTACTCCTCAAAGAAGGCGAGGAGTCACTCGAACTTTTACATAGCTCAGAACGAATGATCATAGGTGGATGTGCCGTATCGGTTCTACTTGGTATATTAATTGCCATTGTTATTTTCCGCGCCGTCAACACACCACTTGAAGAACTAACCTCCTTTGCAAACAAAATTGCAGATGGTGATCTCAACGCCAAAACAACCAATACGTTCTCAGGCGAAATGAAAGTTCTTCATGATGCCATCGACCGCATGATCATTGAACTGAAGAACAAACTAGGCTTTGCTGAAGGGGTGTTGAACGCAATTCCAACACCGTGCGGCATCGTCGGCGCAGATTTCAATATGCGTTGGCTCAACCAACAATTATGTGATCTGTTGGAGAAAAAAGGTACTCCTAAAGACTTCATAGGAGTCCGTTCCGGTGAACTCTACTGGGATGACAAAAACAAAGAGACTCTCTCCGATGTAGCAATTAAAGAGCGAAAACCGATGCATGTCACCTGTGAACGCCCTGTACCATCCGGAAAGACTCTCTTTATCGACGCTACCACCACTCCTGTATACGATCTCGACAACAACATTCTGGGCTCAGTATCATTCTGGTACGACCTTACTGAATTGAATACTCAGCAAAAAACTATTGAAGAACAAAACGAACGTATCAGTCGAGCAGCTCAGGAAGCTAGTGCCATTGCTCAACAAGTTGCCGGTGAAGCTGGACAACTTGAAGTACAAATTAACCAGACTACGCAGGGTGCAGCTCTTCAAAGCGAACGCATGGGCGAAACAGCAACCGCTGTTGAACAAATGAACGCCACAACGCTGGAAGTTGCAAGCAACGCTGCTCGAGCTGCCGAAGAAGCAGACCTTGCACAATCTACAGCAGCAAACGGAGCTGAACTCGTCCGCAAGGTTGTTCAATCCACCGAGGAAGTACACCAATTCGCAGAAGATATGCGTGGCACTATTACAGAACTTGGTACACAGGCAGATTCCATTGGCAACATTATTAACGTAATCAATGACATTGCCGATCAAACCAACCTTCTTGCGCTCAACGCCGCCATTGAAGCAGCACGCGCAGGAGAAGCCGGTCGTGGTTTTGCTGTAGTAGCAGACGAGGTTCGTAAACTTGCTGAAAAGACCATGCAGGCAACAAACGAAGTTGAAAGCGTTGTGCATGGAATCCAGAATAGCTCCAAATCAACCCTGACACAGATGGAAAAAGTTGCATCACATATCGGTCAAAATACAGAACTGACCTTGGAGGCCGGAACAGCGCTTAACCAGATTGTTGAAGCAAGCACACAGGCTACTGACCGGGTACGTTCCATTGCTACAGCTTCTGAAGAACAATCCGCAGCCTCTGAACAGATCGCTCGTGCATCTGATGAAGTTAATGCGCTTACACAGGAAGCTGCTCAGGGCATGGTAGAAGCTGCTGACGCTGTTGCTGCACTTGCCAACCTGTCTCAGAAACTTGAAGCTGTAATGAGTGATATCCAGCAATAGCCAAAGATCATGATTAAACACTGCACAATCGGATAGGACATAGCCCACTCCAGCTATGCCTCCTTATGATACCGTTACGTAGTAATGATGTGTTGCTTCATTCCGTACAAGCTATTTCCATCAACTACACACCTCAAAACCCTCTGGACGCCATGTCCAGAGGGTTTTTTCTAATCCCATAATAAAAATTGAAGCTCATTATCACAAAATGGTTCTTCAATATTATTGGAATGTTAGTTGTAACTTTTTTCACAAACTGATGGTTTGAAGTCCGTTCTATCCATAAAAACTATTTGTAATTGTTGAATAATAATAATAGACATCTTACCGCAATTTACTTTTCCGACTACTTAGGTACGAAATAATGCGACCACTGTGCAGCGGGCTCTGCATGGCAACGGTAGTCAGATTTTACGTTATGTCAGCCAAGACATAACGCTCGGCACAAAATCTATTTTCAAGATTCATAAGGAGTTGCTTTGATGGCAGAGAAAGCTGAAAGCCAACCTGCGTACCTTGCTGATATTCAGACCATGGTTCATGGGGAAGAAGTTTCCATGGAAGGTATCACCTACAAGGTTAATGCACCGACTGAAACCGATCCTGCTGACATCTTTTTTGTTCAGGTTAATAAAGACGACTGTCAGGCATGCGGCGAGTGTGAATCCTACTGCCCTACCGGCGCTATTCAAGAAGTACACGAAGACGGCGAACGCGGCGTTGTTGACCCAGCAGCATGTGTTAACTGTGGTCAGTGCCTTGCAAATTGTCCATTCGGCGCTATCCATGAAGAAGTTTCTTTTGTAGGAGAAATTCTCGAAAAACTTAAAGACCCTGAAACTATTGTTGTTTCCATGCCTGCACCGGCAGTTCGCTATGCACTTGGCGAATGTTTTGGCGCTCCTACCGGCACCTACACCGGTGGAAAAATGCATGCAGCCCTGCGACGCCTCGGTTTCAACCAGATCTGGGATACCGAATTTGCAGCAGACGTAACCATCATGGAAGAAGGCACCGAGCTTATCGAACGAGTTAAGCATGGTCACAAGCCACTTCCTCAGTTCACATCCTGTTGTCCGGGCTGGATTAAGTTTGCAGAAACCTTCTACCCAGACCTGAACGAACATCTTTCCACCTGCCGTTCCCCTATCGGCATGCTTGGCGCACTTGCCAAGACATACGGTTCACAGGAAACCGGTGTTCTTTCCAAAAAAATCTACACCGTTTCCATTATGCCTTGTATCGCGAAAAAATTTGAAGGCATGCGTCCAGAGCTTCAGTCCAGCGGATTCAAAGACATCGACGCAACCATCAACACACGTGAACTCGCATGGCTCATTAAAGAAGCCGGTATCGACTTCAACTCCCTGCCAGACGAAGAAGCAGATCCTGCACTGGGTATGTCCACAGGTGCCGCTACTATCTTCGGTACTTCTGGCGGCGTAATGGAAGCTGCTCTCCGTCTTGCATACGAAGAACTCTCCGGTCAGAAACTTGCTGATCCAGACATTAAAATGGTTCGTACAAGCGAAGGTCTTAAAACCGCTGAAATCCCAGTTCCTAACTTCGGTACTGTAAAAGTTGCCATCGTAAGTGGACTGGAGCAGGCAGCTGAGCTTTGCGATCAGGTTCGCGAAGGCAAGTCCCCGTACCACTTCATCGAAGTAATGACCTGCCCTGGCGGCTGCGTAAACGGTGGCGGTCAGCCATTGGAGCCTGGTATTCTTGAAGCATCTCTCTTCAAATCTACCATCGCAAAAATTAACCGTCGCTTCACCAAACGCAAAATCGCATAGGGGACAAAAGCATGAAGAAAAAAAGCATCGGCACCATCAGTCGTCGCGGTTTTATCAAACTTGCCGGTATCACCTGCGGCTACGCTGTTCTCGGTTTGAATGTTGCTAAAGAAGCAACTGCAGCTACTCTTGAATTTATCGGTATCCGACAGGCTTCCGTCTACAATGCGGACAAAAACCTGTACAAAATCCGTAAGTCTCAGGACAACCCGATGATCAAGAAACTATACTCCACAAAGGATGGTTTCCTCAAAGAAGGCCCTTGCAGCCACAAGTCTCATGACCTTCTGCACACTCACTTTGTTGACCGTAGTGCACGACTTGCAGCGCTTAAAGAAAAAGGCGTTGAACTGTCCTTGTAGGCACCTTGTAATACTAAGCAAAGAAGGCATCCCGACATGATGTCGGGATGCCTATCCTGTATGGAGCATCTTTGCGAACCGGATAATGAGGGACATCTATGCAGCCCGACACCTCCGAGCTAGAAAATTTTATTAATGAACAAGCAATAAACAACACTCTCGAGCATGCCGCAAATCCAGACCGCGCCAACGTTCTGGAAATTCTATCTAAAGCACGTGAGGCAAAAGGGCTGACTCTTGAAGAAACAGCAACATTACTTCAAGTAACCGACCCTGAGCTTGACGAAGAGCTTTTTGCTGCTGCCCGTGATGTTAAAAACGCAATCTACGGCAACAGACTGGTACTCTTTGCCCCAATGTACATCACCAACGAATGCGGAAACAGCTGCCTGTACTGCGGGTTCAACGTTACCAACAAAGACCTTACCCGCCGTACCCTTTCACCCGAAGAGATTCGAAGCGATGTAATCGCCCTTGAAGAGCAGGGACATAAACGTCTTCTCCTTGTATACGGCGAACATCCCAAACTCAAAGCTGACTGGATTGCCGAGACAGTTCAGACAGTCTACGACACCGTCTCTGAAAAAAGTGGAGAAATCCGACGTGTTAACGTCAACTGTGCTCCACTATCCGTGGAAGGCTTCCGAAAATTACAAGAGGTAGGCATTGGTACCTACCAATGTTTTCAGGAGACCTACCATGAAAAAACGTACGACTCTGTCCACAAGGGCGGTGTGAAAAAAAATTTCCTGTGGCGATTACATGCACTGCACAGGGCAATGGAAGCTGGCATTGAGGATGTCGGAATGGGCGCGTTATTCGGATTATACGATTATAAATTCGAAATACTGGCGCTGCTAACCCATGCTCAGGATTTAGAAAACAAGTTTGGAGTTGGTCCACACACAATTTCTTTTCCACGGCTAGAACCGGCACTCAATGCAGATATGGCGTACAATCCGCCATGTCCGATTGATGATATGACCTTCAAACGAATAGTTGCCATCCTGCGCCTTGCCGTGCCATACACAGGTTTGATCTTGAGTACTCGCGAATCAGCAGTGTTACGCCGAGAGTTGCTAGATATCGGTGTATCACAAATAAGTGCTGGCTCGCGCACCTATCCTGGGGCGTATAGTGACCCTGAGTATGACCGTCCGGAAGTGCAGCAATTTTGCATTAGTGACAACAGGAGCTTAGATGAAGTTATCCGAGACATTGTAGATGCCGGATATCTCCCTTCCTGGTGTACAGCATGCTATCGCCTTGGCAGAACTGGCGAACACTTCATGGATTTGGCCAAACGAGGATTTATTCAGCAATATTGTCTGCCGAATTCACTCCTTACCTTCCAGGAATATTTAGAGGACTACGCATCAGAGTCCACTCGAAAAGCAGGCAAAGTCTGCATCACCAACGAGGTGGATAACTGTCCCGTAGAAAGACGATCTGTTGTGGAGTCCCGACTAAAGCGCATAGAACAGGGAGAACGTGACCTCTACCTGTAGCTGACACTGCTGCCATCATCCAGCGTATAGCACGGCACTTTATTGCTCTACGTACGCAGCATTCAGTCACATGCTTCAGCCGTCACCTTATTTTTAAGGTGACGGCAACCTAGCAGCGCGCAACTGCTATTTTTTAAGGAAGTTTTGTACATGTCTTTAACACGTAATGAAATTATTGAGATTTTGAAGAGTCCTGTCGCGTATGATGGTAAATCATTCAGCGATACTGATAATTCCTTGTTTACAGCTGCAACGGCTACTGCTCGAGCTTTATTTAACAATACTGTGTATCAACGAGGAGTTATCGAGTTTTCATCACATTGTAGAAAAAATTGCCACTACTGCGGGCTTCGCAGCAGTAATACCGACCTTCTACGCTACCGGCTGACCCATGTAGAAATTATGGATGCTGTTGAAACTGCCGCAGCAATGGGGATGGGAACTATTGTTCTACAAGCCGGAGAAGATGAGGATGTAAACCCTCATTTTATTTATACAATTGTTCGAGCCATCAAAGAAAAGTTCAATCTGGCAGTAACGCTTTCGCTTGGCGATCATCCGGACGATGTATACAGACTATGGCGCGACAGCGGCGCAGACAGGTATCTGCTTAAAATTGAAACGACGGATACTGACCTCCACAGCCTCTACAGGCCCGGGCAACATCTGTATGACAGGCTGAACCGCATTGAATCGCTCCAACGCCTAGGGTACGAAACCGGTTCTGGAATTATTATCGGGCTGCCGGGCATGACTGAAGAAACCTTAACTGATGACCTTCTGCTCCTCAGTACCATGGGGCTGGATATGATAGCCTGCGGGCCGTTTATTCCTCACCCCCAAACACCATTGCGTCACGCTGCACCAGGCAAACTCCTGGAAAGCCTTCGCGTTACCGCACTTCTTCGCCTTTTAAATCCGGCAACAAATATTCCCGCGACTAGCGCTCTGGACTCCCTGCGCACTGTTCGCAATAACGACGGGCGGATACTTGCACTAAATGCAGGCGCCAACGTCATCATGCCATCCATCACTCCGGATGAAGTCCGGAGCAGCTACTCAATATACCCCGGCAAGAATGATCCTGCATTATCACAAAATTCTACCGTTAAACTGCTCCAGTCCAGAGTCCAGCAAGCCGGATTTACACTTAGTTCCCAAGCTGGCTCAAGCATGCAACGCACATTTCGAGCTCAACCGGCAATTTAGTTAGTATGAACACATCCACTGCTCCCAGAGGCGTACGCCTCATTATTACACTCACTGGTCGCTGTAACGCAGGTAAGTCTGCCCTTATCAACGCGCTTGTAGATCAGGAAGTTGCTATTGTTTCCGGCCATCCCGGAACCACCACAGACCCTGTAGGCAAACATTACGAACTGCATCCCATCGGCCCTGTGACATTTTTTGATACAGCCGGTATGGATGACTTCGGAACAGTTGGCCTGCAGCGTATGTCTGCAACGCGCAAAGTTCTGCGCCGGACAGACGTAGCTATTCTGGTAGCAACTGAACAAGGTATGCAACAGGAAGAAAAACAGCTGCTCAAAGAGCTTTCTGATTTGAACCTTCCTGTAATCGTTGTTTTTAACAAATCTGACCTTTCGACACCGTCTCAGGCTGATTTGGAAGCGTGTTCCGGTCATTCCATTGTCACTGTTTCTGCCACCACAGGTGAAAATATTGATGAGTTAAAGCGGTTCATCATTGCAACTGCTCCAAAAGAACTTATTGAAGATCCCCTGCTGGTAAGCGATATGGTCTCTCCAGATCAAACCGTACTACTAGTTGCTCCAATTGACGGAGCTGCACCAAAAGGACGCCTGATTCTACCTCAGGTTCAAGTTCTACGGGATGTACTGGATTCAAACGCAATGGCACTGACCGTAAAAGAAACGGAGCTCTCTGCTGCGCTTAACACGCTCAAAGAACCTCCGGCGTTAGTTGTAACTGATTCGCAAGTAATCCATCAGGTAGCTGAAATAGTGCCGGACTCTGTTCCTCTCACAACCTTCTCTACCCTCTTTGCGCGATACAAGGGCGACCTCCCTAAACTTGTGCACGGTGCATCATCAATTGATGACCTGAAAGATGGTGACAAAGTACTGATGTACGAATCCTGCTCACATCATGCCGTGGACGACGACATCGGGCGCGTTAAAATTCCTAACTGGATCAAAAAGTACACAGGAAAAGAGCTGACCTTCGAACTTTTTTCCGGTCATGATCTTCCTGAAAATCTGGAAGACTACAGCCTCGCCATCATGTGTGGCGGCTGCATGTCCAACCGGTCCGAAATGATGCGCCGCATCCGAGACCTTAACGCACACAATGTACCGGCAACCAACTACGGCGTTGCTATCTCCAAGGTACAAGGCGTGTTGGAAAGAGTTATCCAACCGTTGGGCATGTAATTACACGTCCATAAAAATCCCCCGCCTGGATACAACCATGCGGGGGATTTTATATTTCCACCCCTCTTCCTAAAAAAATACACAGTATAACTTCTGCACCCCGCCCTTTCCCGCTGCTACTGGCAATTTCCTCGTTATTCCTTCTGAACATACTTTTTAGCATTTTTAGCTGTAATGTGTTATGTTCTGCCCAGACTGCCCTCTGCTATGAGTGCTGATCATTAAATTTAATACAGAACTCATAGCAGCGCATTTCTAGCTAATCGGATCACATAAAACACACACGCATAACTCACAAAAGATGCAGGTATGCCATGAAAAAAACGACTCTTATCAACTCTGAGGTATCGTATGTTATCGCTAAGCTGGGGCACTTTGATGCTATCACAATCTGCGATGCCGGACTTCCTATCCCCAAAAATGTTCAGCGCATAGATCTAGCCATATCTGAGGGAGTTCCTTCTTTCATGGACACACTCAACGCTGTTTCCACAGAAATGGAAATAGAGTCTGTTGAGCTTGCAGAAGAATTCCCGAAACTCAGTCCAGAACTTCACGGTATCCTGAAAGACTTCATCGCAACATTAGCTGCACAACGCGGAAAAGAAATCACTGTTACCTACGTCCCCCACGCAGTATATAAAGCAACTACAGAAAAAAGCGTTGCCATTATCCGCACCGGCGAGTTTACTCCTTATGCTAACATCACATTAAAATCTGGTGTCGTCTTTTAACGGAGACAACAATTATGGAAAACGAGCTTCTCAGACTGGAAGGCATCGAAAAAAGTTTCCCGGGTGTAAAAGCACTAGACGGAGTTAACCTTACCGTCACAGCCGGACGTGTTATGGCGCTTGTAGGCGAAAATGGCGCAGGCAAATCCACGCTTATGAAAGTTATCACGGGCATTTATAAACGTGATGCCGGAATCATGACCTACCTTGGCCAAGAAGTAGACTTCAGAGGTCCTGCCCAGTCTCAGGACGCAGGCATATCTATCATTCATCAAGAATTAAATCTTCTTCCTGAACTATCCATTGCTGAAAATATTTTTCTCGGCAGAGAACAAACAGGAATGTTTGGAAAAATCCGTTGGGATCAAATGTACCATGAAGCTGACGCCCTGCTGCGTCGCCTCAGTGTCACCCGTTCATCCAAAACCCGCCTCGGAGATCTGGGCATAGGCGAACAGCAAATGGTAGAAATTGCCAAAGCGTTGTCGTTTGAAGCTCGCGTCATCATTATGGATGAGCCGACTGATGCCCTCACCGACACGGAAACACAGGCACTATTCTCTGTCATCAATGAATTACGCGATGCTAAATATGGTGTTGTATACATCTCCCACCGTCTGAAAGAAATTTTTACCATCTGTGACGATGTAACCATCCTTCGCGACGGAAAATTTATTGCGGAAATGCCAGTATCAGACATTAACGAAGACACGCTGATTGAATTGATGGTAGGACGCAAGCTTGAAGAACTATACCCACGAATAGCCGTAGCCAAAGGTGATGTCAGCCTGCGAACCGAAAAACTTTCCGCCCACGGCGTTAATGAAGTCAGTCTTGAAATATGCGAAGGAGAAATCGTAGGCATTGCCGGACTGATGGGAGCTGGTCGCACAGAGCTTATGAAAGCCATCTTCGGCGCGAATCCTATTACAGGCGGGTCAATTTTCATCAGTGGCAAAAAAGTAGACATCTACAGCCCCAAGGATGCTCTTGAGGCCGGGATAGCCCTTATCAGTGAAGACCGCAAAGCGGATGGTCTCATCCTCGACCTCTCTGTCAAAGAAAACATGACGTTGTCCGCCCTCAGACACTTCAGCAATGCTATTGGATACATCAATAGCACTACTGAACGCGAAGCTGTGAGCGAATACATAGACACGTTCAACATTAAAACTCCGAGCCGGCGACAGCCTATCGGCAACCTTTCAGGAGGTAACCAACAAAAAGTTGCTATTGCCAAGGGGCTCATGACCCACCCGAAAATTCTTATCCTCGACGAACCCACCCGCGGGGTTGATGTCGGAGCCAAAAAAGAAATTTACCAACTCATCAACACCTTCAAAAAAGAAGGCATGAGCATCATTCTTGTTTCTTCCGACATGCCGGAAATCCTCGGCATGAGCGACCGTATTGTTGTGATGCACGAAGGCCACATCAGTGGAGAATTTACCGCTGCCGAGGCTAATCAGGAAAATATTATGGCCTGCGCTGTAGGCAAGAAGCGTTAGGAAGACACCCATATGACTATCCAGAAAAAAACATTCTCTGCATGGCTTATTGATCAGAAGACACTCATCGCACTCATTATTATGATTGTAGTTGTATCGTTTCTGAACCCTCACTTTTTCACTACAGGAAACATCCTAAATATTCTCAGGCAGACAGCTGTTAACGCCATCATCGCCGTAGGTATGACAATGGTTATCCTCACGGCAGGCATCGACCTTTCTGTCGGCTCCATCCTTGCATTCTGTGGTGCAATCGGTGCTTCACTCGTTGCCAGTGAATTTCCTGTTTTTGTGGCCATTGTGTTGGCACTCGTTGCCGGAGCCATTACTGGCGGTATTACCGGTATCATCATCGCCAAAGGCAAGGTTCAGGCATTTATTGCCACTCTTGTTGCCATGACCCTCGTACGCGGACTTACGCTCGTGTACACAGACGGTCGTCCAATATCCACCGGATTTACCGATGTCGCAGATAGTTTTGCAATTATCGGAACAGGCTACATGTTCGGTATCCCAGTTCCGGTCTGGATCATGGCGTTCACCTTCCTTGGCGCATGGTACGTTTTAAACCATACACGCCTTGGACGTTACATCTATGCATTAGGCGGCAACGAAGCAGCCACACGCCTTTCCGGCATCAACGTCGATCGAATAAAAGTTTATGTCTACGCTATATCCGGCACATTATCCGCACTGGCAGGGTTGATAGTCACTTCTCGTCTTTCTTCTGCACAACCGACCGCAGGACTTGGATACGAGCTGGATGCCATTGCAGCCGTTGTGCTCGGCGGCACAAGCCTTATGGGCGGCAAAGGCACCATCATAGGCACCTTACTAGGTGCGCTCATCATCGGATTCCTTAACAATGCTCTGAACTTGCTTGATGTTTCATCGTACTACCAGATGATTGCCAAAGCACTGGTTATCCTTCTGGCCGTCCTCATTGACACAAAAAGCAAATAAGATCCTCATTCCAAGGAGAACTACAAATGAAAAGACTTTTAGGTTTAACTGCTACATTGGCACTTACGCTTGCTCTTTGCATTCCTGCGCAGGCCAAAGACACCGTTGCACTGGTCGTTTCTACACTGAACAACCCCTTCTTTGTCTCCCTGAAAGACGGGGCTGTTAAAAAAGCAAACGAGATGGGCTTAGAACTCATCGTTCTGGATTCTCAAAACGATCCGAGCAAGGAACTTGCAAACGTGGAAGACCTCACCGTACGCGGGGTAAAAGTTATCCTCATCAACCCTACAGATTCTAACGCTGTTTCCAATGCAATCCGCATGATCAACAACGCTAACATCCCTGTTATTACTCTTGACCGTGGTGCAACACGCGGAAAAGTGGCAAGCCACATCGCTTCCGACAACAAAGCAGGCGGCAAAATGGCAGGTGATTACATGGCATCACTGCTCGGTAAAGGTGCCAAGGTAATCCAGCTTGAAGGCATTGCAGGCACGTCTGCTGCTCGCGACCGTGGTGCAGGTTTTGCTGAAGCTGTAAAAGCAAATGATTTCAAACTCCTTGCAAGTCAGCCAGCCGATTTTGACCGAACAAAAGGTCTTAACGTTATGGAGAACCTCCTTGCAGCACAGCCGGAAGTACAGGGGGTATTCGCACAGAACGATGAAATGGCTCTTGGAGCAGTGCAGGCCATCAAAGCAGCAGGCAAAAAAGTTATTATTGTCGGCTTTGACGGCACAAAAGACGGTGTTGAAGCTGTAAAACGCGGTGACATGGCAGGAACCATCGCCCAACAGCCTGCGCTCATCGGCTCATTGGGTGTTGAAACCGCTGGCAAGATCCTGAAAGGCGAAAAGGTTGATGAAAACATCCCTGTGCCACTTAAGGTCATCAAGTAATTTTATTTTTGTCTCAGGTGACTGGGGGGGAAACTCTTTAAAAAAAGGGTTCCCCCAGCCGCACTTCCTAAAACTTTCATTAGGACTAACCACGGTAACGGTTAATCGAAATATTTCCTTATAACATGCACCCCAAAGTTCCCCTAAAGGCAGTATCATCTCACAAGCTAGTACAGGGCAGCGTCTCGTCCCTAAGAGAACAGTCAGAGACAACCGCTGCGGAGTAGATATGACGAATAAAAAACTTGTTGTCCTTGGCAGCGTTAACGCTGACCATATTTTGCAGGTCGACTCATTCCCACGCCCGGGAGAAACAGTTACAGGACACGGGTATCGTGTTGTGGCTGGCGGAAAAGGTGCAAATCAGGCAGTTGCAGCCGGACGGCTTGGTGCAGACATTGCTCTCATTGCCTGCGTGGGGAATGATGATTTTGGCCGGAACATAATTAAAACGCTTTCTGCCGATGGCATTCTGACCACCGGCGTTATCACAGTACCAGATACGCCTACCGGAATTGCCATTATCTATGTGGATGGTAAGGGGGAGAACTCTATAGGTATTTCTGCTGAAGCGAATGCCCATCTATTACCAGAAGTTGTGGAGCCACATCTCACACTGCTGGATCATGCTGATGCACTACTTATGCAGTTAGAATCCCCCATTATCACAGTAGAACTTATGGCAAGGCTAGCCCACCATGCTGGAAAGACAGTGGTACTTAACCCCGCTCCAGCCCGCCCACTTCCTGATTCATTATTGGCGAATGTAACTATGATTACGCCAAACGAAACTGAAACTGAGATTCTGACAGGCGTTACAGTTAAAACCGAAGAAGAAGCACGCAAGGCAGCTGCTGTATTTCATGCAAAGGGTGTTGAGAAGGTCATTATTACACTTGGTAGCAAAGGTGCTTTTATTAGTGACGAATTAGGTATGCGGACTATTGCAGGCTTTTCTGTCTCCCCTGTTGATACAACAGCTGCGGGTGACGTATTTAACGGCGCACTTATCACAGCACTTCTTGAAGGAAAGACTATGGATGATGCTGTCCGCTTTGCACATGGTGCAGCCGCAATATCAGTTACTCGTCTCGGAGCACAAACTTCTATCCCTACACGTAATGAAGTAGATACCTTCATAGAAAAAGAATATTGTTCTACATAAGATTAACTAGTACTACAGTCTGTTTCTACCAATTACTATTTTACTACGTTATTAATACATTAAAAAACTGTGTTCTATTCTTTTGAATGGGACACAGTTTTATTCATCAATCCCTTGTAAACTGCGATATTTTTTCCTGCCCTATCACATTGAAATAAATAGTAGTCGATATTCCTTCAGACAACTTGCCAACAGACAAACAGTATGCCAAAATCCAGCATATTTTATTGTGATTAAACAGACCCTAACTCAAGCAGAGACGCTATGACCCGAGTATCAAATTTTACACGCACGCTCCTGTTCTCCACAATGACTTTCTGTCTGCTCTGCGCGACACTGCCCGCCCCTGCTCATGCGACCTCACAGGAAATGCGGCTTACTTCGTTCCGCCTTTCTGAAACTGACGGCGCTCTGATGCTCACTTTTGGCGTAGGTGTTACCCAGCTTGACCAGCTACGCGTGCTGCTTAATGAAGGCGTACTGGTAGAACTCAACTGCCAAGTCGACTTATCCAGACCGCGCTCCTACTGGTTCAGAAAAAATTTAGCTGAGACCAATATTACAAGCCAACTATACTATGACACACTAACAAAAGAGTATTTTCTCACCTTACCGGACAATAAGGCACCGCACAGAAACAAAAGTCTGCGCAAGTTGCTTGAAGGGGCTTGGAAATCTATTTCTCTTCCGGTGGGAAGCACGACCTTGATGACTTCCGGTAACGAATACAGAGTCACATTGAGCGTTGAGATGGTTAACACTGACGTTCCAGAATGGCTCAGCAAGTCATTCTTTTTCTGGTCATGGGACCCTGCTCCACCAATACAATACTCAACGGACTTTACGTACTGATAATACGCAGGAATATCTATGACCCCTAATGATCAGGGCACGATTATAGTAAACGCAATCGACGCACGCGAAAAAAAACGTCGCAAGCGCGAGCTGATAATTGCGGCTGCTATCTTTCTCATCATCATTGCCCTCACTTGGATTGAGCTTAAGTATCTTGGCGTGGACTCTTATTTTTTCCTCGCCCTGTTCAACTTAAACTTTATCCTTGTTCTGCTTATTCTTTTCATCGTGTTACGTAACGGGATTAAACTTATCCTGGAACGCCGCCGCAAGGTACTTGGCTCTCATCTACGAACACGTCTTGTCCTTGTCTTCATGTGCCTTTCTCTTATCCCTACTGCACTGATGTTTGTCATCAGCACGCAGTTTGTGCAAACATCCGTAGATTATTGGTTTAAAAACCAAGTTGAAACATCCATGGAAACAGCACTGGATATTGGACAATCATTTTACGCCGACTCTCTCAATGACCTTCAACATTTCAGCAAAAATATTCTTGGTCAGATCCGCAAACGTCAATTTGCATGGGGCGGCAAAGGCATGGACAGCTTCCTCGAAGAAAAACGCACTGAATATAATCTGACCGTTGTAGGCGTTATGACGCCGAAACGTACCGAACAGAACTGGCATGGTGAAAAGGATATTGAAAAAGTCTGGGACGAAACCAAGAGCCGCATCAACTGGGGCAACTTGGAGAAAAATCCCCGATTCTGGTCACTCATCTGGCCGGGAGCAGCTTCAGATTACGCCGTAGGGGTTATGCCTGTTGATGAAGGTAAAACCGGCTATCTTGTACTCGTCCGAAGTATCGGTAAAGATACCATGTTCAAGCTTGACCGTATTGTTCGCGGTCTGGATGAGTACAAGAAACTGCGAACCCTCAAACGTCCTCTCAAAATCACGCTCTATTTTATTCTGGGTGTAGTCACCCTGCTTATTATTCTCGGCGCGATGTGGTTCGGTTTCCGTCTGGCAAAAGAACTTGTTGAGCCAATTCTTGCACTTGGCAAAGCTACTGAACGTATTTCGAAGGGCGACCTTTCCGTACGTCTTGAAGACACATCCAACGACGAACTTGGCGTGCTTGTGGGCTCGTTCAACCGTATGGCCGAAGACTTGGAGCAAACCCGTAACAGCATTACAGATGCAAACACTCAGCTTGAAAAACAAAATCTCGAAAAAGAGCAGCGTAACCGCTACATCGAAGCAGTACTTGATAACACCGCAGCAGGTGTAGTTTCCGTTGATTCTCTTGGACAAATTTCAACCATCAACAAGGCGGCTGCAAGCATGTTCGGCGTATCTGCACAGTCGCTTATCGGATGGAATGTTCGCACACTTCTACGTTCACGTGTTGAAGGCGAACTGGTGGGCGAACTCGTAAGCCATTTCCAAACCACGCCGGAATCACCATGGAAGCGTGAGGTTGCTGTAAACATTGGTGGTCGAGAACTTAAACTGCTTCTAAGTGCAATTGGCTTGCCTGCACATGACAGCAACCAGTTCGGTTTTGTAGCAGTGATTGAAGATATTACAGAGCTTGAAAAGATGCAGCGCATGGCGGCATGGCGAGAAGTTGCACGACGCATCGCCCATGAAATCAAAAACCCGCTCACACCAATCAAGCTTTCTGCACAACGCCTGCAGCGCAAATACGGCAAGCAGATCGACGAACCGGCATTTAGCCAGTGTACCAACCTGATTGTAAAAGAAGTAGAGGAACTGCAAAACATGGTGCAGGAGTTCTCTGCCTTTGCAAAGCTACCTGAAGTTATGCTTGCACCGGGTAAAATTGACCCATTACTACAAGAGCTTGTAACGTTATTTAAAAACTCACACAGCAAGATTAGTTGGAATTACCAGAGAATAAACGATATTCCGATCATCCAGATGGACAGTTCGGCCCTTAAACGCGTGTTCATGAACATCATGTCTAACGCAGCAGAGATTCTAACTAGCAAAGAGAACGGAACAGTTACCGTCACCCTTGAGTACAAACAGGAATTAGGGCTTGTCCGAGTAGATGTGGAAGATAACGGTCCCGGCCTTACGCAGGAAGAACGTTCGCGCCTTTTTGAGCCATACTTCTCCCAAAAGAAAGGCGGAACAGGTCTTGGGCTTACCATCGTAAAATCTATTATCAGCGACCATCGAGGCTACGTACGTGCCAACAGTCCTGAACATGGTGGAACCATTGTCACAGTAGAACTTCCTGTGGTATAACTATAGCGCACTAAAAATTAAACAACGTTCCAATCCCAGAACAAGAGGGAGCTTGAGACTATGCATGCTGTACTTCTTGGTGGTTCGGGTTTTATAGGCAGAGCACTCACAAGCCGCCTGCTTGAAAATGATGTTCATGTGGTCGTTACTTCACGCAACCCAGAGCGTGGGCGCTATCTCATTCCGGAGGGGCACTCTTTCCATGTTGAGTTTGCACCATGGGACGGTAAAAACCCTGAACAACTGGCAACGCATTTAAAATCTGCCGATGTGGTTATTAACCTGATCGGATCGAACATTGCCGCTGGACGATGGACAGACGAACGTAAAGCAGAAATACGTAACTCTCGAGTTTCTGCTGGCGCTTCCATGTGCCGTGCCATAGATTTTCTCGATGAAAAGCCAAAGGTTGTTATCCAGAGCTCTGCAATAGGATTTTACGGCTCACAACCTGCATCCCCTGAAGACAGTCCAGCAACTGAGAAAAGTCCCGCTGGACAGGGTTTTCTGGCTTCTGTCTGCAAAGATTGGGAAGCTTCCACTTCCTGCATGGACATTTCCGGCACAAGAAGAGTGATTATCCGTACCGGTCTCGTGCTCGGCCACGGTGGCGTTCTTCAAAAATTCCTACCACCATTCCGCTACGGCGTAGGTGGCCCGCTCGGTAGCGGCAAGCAGGTCATGTCATGGATTCATATCCAGGATCAGGTAGATGCAATAATTCATATTATAAACACACCAACCTGCGAAGGTGTATTCAATCTTACGTCGCCGTCCCCAGTGACTATGGATACATTCTGTAAAACTTTGGGCGCAGTACTCGGTAAACCATCATGGTTACGAGTTCCAGCTCCTGTTTTACGTTTAGCACTTGGGGAAATGGCTGAAGAACTTATCCTGCAAGGACAACGCGTCTTACCGGAGAAACTACTTAAATCTGGATTCCGCTTTTCGTACCCGTCTCTGAATGGCGCACTTTCAAACATCCTTAGTCGCTAGGCTCACACTATTCTTTTTCCGTTTAATCACCTCATGGAGCTTCTATGCCTCAGTCCAAGGCTCGTATATTAATTATTGATGATGAAGAAGGAATTCGCTTTTCTCTCCGCGGAATTCTGGAAGATGAAGACTACTTGGTTGAAGAAGCTGAGACTGGGGAACTGGGGCTTGAAGCTGTCAAAGAATTATCGCCTGATCTTGTTTTTCTGGACATTTGGCTTCCAGGCATGGACGGCATGGAAGTGCTGACCAATATCAAGCAATATGACAAGTCACTGCCAGTCATCATGATCTCTGGGCATGGGAATATTGAAACAGCGGTTAACGCTATCAAATACGGTGCACACGACTTTATTGAAAAACCTCTTTCACTTGAAAAAGTTGTCATCGCAGCCAACAAGGCTCTTGAATTCCAGAACCTGCGCAAAGAAAACCTTGCCCTCAAGTCACGCATCCGTACCGAGCAAACTGTAGAAGTAACAGGTAATTCTGCACCAATACGTGAACTTCGTGAACACATTGAGCGAGTAGCTCCTACAGACGCATGGGTACTCATCACCGGAGAAAACGGAACAGGCAAAGAAATTGCTGCCCGTTCCATCCACGCACACTCACGCAGGGCCGATAATCCTCTCGTGGCAGTGAACTGTGCCGCTATCCCAGAAGAACTCATCGAATCAGAACTCTTTGGACACGAACGAGGTGCGTTCACCGGTGCCGACCAGTCCAAGACCGGTAAATTCGAAATGGCGAACAACGGCACCCTGTTCCTCGACGAAATCGGTGACATGAGTATGAAAACACAGGCAAAAATCCTGCGTATTCTTCAAGAGCAATCCTTCGAACGTGTCGGCGGAAACAAAACCATTAAAGTAAACGTGCGCGTTATCGCTGCAACAAACAAAAAGCTTGAGGATGAAATCCGTGAAGGCAATTTTCGCGAAGACCTTTACTATCGCCTTCGCGTCTTCCCAATCTACGTTCCGCCACTCAGAGAACGTGGTACAGACGTCATTTTGCTTATCGAAAACTTTATTACCACGCTTGTTGCAGAGCACGGGTTCAAACCACTTACCTTTGACGAAGAAGCAACCAAAGCCCTGCTCCAATACGGCTGGCCGGGCAACGTACGCGAGCTAAAAAACTTTGTGGAACGCATGCTCATTATGTACGGCGGAAAAATAGTAACAGCAAAGATGCTACCGCCAGAATTCTCAAAGTTCGTACCACTACCGTCCTCCACAGGCGAACAGCTTATCTCAAACGGCGCTGTAGACTTTAAAGAAGCACGCAACCACTTTGAGGCAGCGTTCCTTGAAGCAAAGTTAAAGGAGTTTGATGGTAACATCACACGCCTTGCAGAAGCTATAGGGCTTGAGCGCAGCTATCTTTATCGCAAGCTTCGGTCATACAATATTCAATCAGAATAATGTGCCTGTTCTTTTTGGCTGCCGCACTTAATTTTTCTATGCTTCTACGTGAAAGAGCTTTGTCCCCCTTTCACCGGAATAAAGAACAGACAACCTATTATTCGTAAAAATACAAAACGTCGTGCAGAAAAAACTAACTAAAAAAAGGGTGGAGTAAAAAACTCCACCCTTTTTTAATTACATTTCGAATCCAAATAATAAATATTTGACTCAGTTTTATACAGCCGACCAAAAGACAAACTACATAAGTTCTTTCATCGGGTAAATGCGTTGCAGCAATGTTGTCTTATCTTTATTAATGCTCACCTGAAGTGCATATGCCTCGTTAAGCAACATTGCTTCCGGAACCTCGAAAGTCGTAACAATTCGCTTAAAACGGTTAATGCTGAAGTCCATATCCTTTTCATTAGCATCAATCACAATGACTTTACCTTCTTTGGTAATGAAGGCCAGTGCAATTGAGCCGCGAATATTTCCTTTAGCATTTTTATTATCGAGCTTAAGTGATAACCGCAGATTCCCCCCTGTCGCCTTTTGCAGCTTAAGGTTGGAAACCTCGACAAGGTTTGCATCTACAATTTTTAAAATAGAAGAAAGATCAATAGGTGGTGGTAACTCTGCTGAAGCAGCCACACTCATAGAAGAAAACAATGCCTGAAGTTCTTCAGGATCGTTTGATTGCAAAATTTGTTCTATATTTTCAAGGCGTTCAACGTACACCTTTAAATCACGTAACTCTTTTTGTACACCGTGGCGCTCTTTCATAAGAGCTGTATTTGTTTCCCAGAGTGAAAAACTTGTAAAGATTCCGCATAGCGCCACGAGCACCACACAGAACAAAACAACTAAAAGCATCCTTAAGCTGGACGAACTCACCCTGTATCGTCGTACGTTTGTATCATCACGCATTATGAGGACACTATACTTTTCACTCATCTATCAGGATCTCCACTCTTCAATTACGATGACCCATTGGCCATCTTTTGGCAGTAAGACCAATGTCTTAGTCCCTTGATCTGAGTAACCGGTACTATCTTCATAGTATTGGTTCATGGTTACTTCAAGCCCCCGTCGGGACATAGACATTTTGATGTCTGAAAGCACAATCTTAGCAGGCTTTTTTTGCTGCCACAGCTTACGCTTATGATTTGCTATGGCATTAACACCCCGATGCGATCCTTGTACGGCTTTGATCGCATACCTACTAATGTACTTATCCACTGTTCCGTTTTTCCAGTCAGTGACCCAAGTATCAAGAAAGTTATGCACACTTGCAGCGACAGCGTCAAGATACGCCTTCTCTATACCTATTTTCCTTTCTTTCCATTCCATGCCCACAATTACAAACTCACCGTCGCTGTTCTTCTGCCAGTACAAACGGCGTACACCTTGCGTTACAAGGTTTGGGGCATGGTAGTATTGGTCAAACCATGTTACCCAGTAATCAGGTCCCTGAAGCACATTAACGTTATTCGTCCATGTAATAATCCATGGAAGTCGAGAAAAAAGACGTTCCTTTTGTTGTTTGAAAGAAGAAAAAGGCTTCTTCATACTTTTTGTAAATGCCTCGGGTGAGAACATTTGCAAATATTCTGGAGAACGATCCTGCCATGCGGCAACCCACTGAAACGTTTTTTCTTTCAATTCGTTAAATTCAGATTCAGAACGAAAATACGGTACTACCTGTTCGGCTAAAATTACAGGAGTATTAACTGTCACCTTGGTATATAGATCGGCAATATCCGGATTATTTAAAGCAATACATCCTTTTGTTTCTCTAGGAACAATAGGTGTGCCCCTTCCGTGTATCCAAATGCCATGCCCATTCTTCTCTCGAAGCTTATCTACAGGGTTAGGATAATTAAGAGTATATGCTTCCTGACCGTATAAAGCATAGTCTAACCCACTAGTACGCCTTTTTTCTACAAAGTAGATACCTTCAGGGGTCTTTCTGTCTCCCTCACGCTGCTTATCCCCTTTCACCTGTCCGGAACTGCAAGGAACTTTTTGCGAAGAAAGCTCGCTGGCCTTTTGACCAAAGAACTGAGCAGATTGTCTGGATTTATCAACTGCAACAAGCATTGGAAGCTTTCCAGCTTCTTCAGGAACAACGGCCTGCCAACCAGCAAAGGCGGGAACAATGGAAATGCTAAAACAAAGGCAAAATGAAAAGAGGTACGGAAGCAAGCGCATGAAGATCCTTATTTCGAGGAAAAATCCCCAACATGCCGTGATTTATTTGAAGACTAAAGTAATTGTAAATCCAAACTGACAAAGGACATGAGACAAGCAAACTTGTCAAGAAATTGCAGTTCAATGCACTAGAAAAAAGTGTAAAAAAAAAAGTGCCCCCATGCAGGAGGCACTCAAAAACATCTCTATTTATAACGCGTTAGCTAGTAGCAAGTTCTACAAGCTCTTTACGGTTAAAGATAGATACAAGGTTGTAACCACGCTCTGCAAGCGCTTCGCGGCCACCCTCATCACGATCAAGTACTGCGCATACGCAAGACACTTTGAGGCCAGAAGCTTCAATACGCTCAATTGCAGTAATAACAGAGCCACCAGTAGTTACTACATCTTCAAGCATAACAACTACATCGCCATCTTCAAAATTAGCAAGACCTTCAACGCCCTGTCCGGTTCCATGACCTTTAGGCTGCTTACGCACGATAAGTGCAGGAAGGTGTCCGCCTTTTTCAAAGGAGATTACAGAAGTAGAGCTTACAAGCGGGTCCGCACCAAGAGTCATACCGCCTACGCCTTTAATTTCTGCTGCATTCTCAAGGCCGGAAATGAGTTCGTAGAAAAGGTTGCCGATCAACCACGCACCTTCAGGGTGCAGAGCGGTCTGACGGCAGTCGAAGTAGTAATCACTCTTTTTGCCGGAAGCGAGAGTGAAGTCCCCTTCTTTGTAAGACTTCTCGTACAGAAGTTTTGCAAGTCGTTTTTTAAGTTCTGCCATTTTCCGCTCCATAATTTTTTACTATAAATCTATGAATTGAATACGCGATCGAAAATCAGATCTTCATGACGCAGGTAGTATTTTGCATCGAAGATTTCATCCATTTTTTCAGGTGCGATGCGTGCACTGATTTCTGGATCTTTTCGAACGAGGTCTTCAAAAAGCTGTTTTGTATCCCAACTTTCCATTGCACATTTCTGCACCATTACATACGCATCCTGACGACCCATGCCGGTATCAACAAGGCCAAGAAGTACACGCTGGGAGAAGAAGAGTCCCATTGAACCAACAAGATTGCGATCCATGTTTTCAGGAATGACACGCAGGTTGGAAATCAGATTGCACAGACGGTTAAGCATGTAGTTCATGAGGATTGTGGTATCCGGCATAATTACACGCTCAACAGAGGAGTGACTGATGTCACGCTCGTGCCAGAGAGCCTGGTTTTCCATAGCAGAAACAGAGTTGGTACGGATAAGACGGGAAAGACCAGTAAGGTTTTCTGCAGAAATAGGGTTCTTTTTGTGTGGCATTGCGGAAGAACCTTTCTGACCTTTGCGGAAACCTTCCTCAGCTTCAAGCACTTCGGTACGCTGCAAGTGGCGCAGTTCAACACAAAGACGCTCAATACCGCCTGCTGCAACAGCAAGGGCTGTGAAGTACGCAGCGTAACGGTCACGGTTGATTACCTGTGTGGAAATAGGATCCACAGCAAGACCGAGCACTTCGCAAGTGATAGTTTCAACTTCCGCTGGAATCATTGCCATTGTACCTACCGCACCGGAAATTTTACCGACACGAATGCCTTCAACAGCAGCTTTGAAACGTTCGTAGTGACGCTTGAACTCAGCATAGAAGCCAGCCATCTTCAAACCGAAGCTGGTAGGCTCTGCATGAATACCGTGGGTACGTCCCATGCACAGACGACCTTTGTTCTCATGCGCGATGGTTTTCAGGGTCTCAAGTAATTTTTCAAAATCTTTGAGAATGATATCACCTGCGCGGGAAAGCAGAACGCCGTTAGCTGTGTCCACAATGTCGGAAGAAGTACAGCCGAGGTGGATAAAGCGAGCCGCAGGGCCAACTTTCTCTTCTACAGCAGTGAGGAATGCAATCACATCGTGACGAGTAGTTTCCTCAATCTCAAGAATACGGTCCACGTCAAAATCGGCCTTCTCACGAATCTGCTTCATACTTTCATCATCGATTTCGCCAAGGCGGTGCCACGCCTCACAAACAGCGATTTCAACTTCGAGCCAGACGCGGAATTTGTTTTCAAGCGTCCAGAGCTGACCCATTTCGGGGCGAGTATAACGTTCGATCATTTTAGCGTTCTCTTACATAAGGTTGTGGTTAAAGATTGCTATGCATAAAAAAGGCAGCCAGTACAGGCCGCCGAAAAATCTATCAAGATGCAGAAGAAGATGAGGAGCTGGAACACCCGGAAGAACCGGATGGAATATCCTTTTTAGCGGGATTCGATGCCGCACTGTTTTTTCCATATTCGGAAACATACCAGCCACCACCTTTAAGCACAAAAGTAGTGTTGGAGATAATACGCTCGGCTACTCCACCGCATACAGGACATTTAATGGACTCGTCACTTTCAGAACAGGAAGTGGTCCATTCTTCAAAAATTTGTTCGCACGCATTACAGCGATATTCATAAATGGGCATAATACCCTCCATCAACAATACAAAACTTAGAAAAGCTAAACAGCGGCTTCACTGTTTAGAAACATGAAACCGCTGCCAAGAAAAATGCCGTTTTCCAACCTGAAATGCAGCTGGAAAACATTATCGCGCTTGTAGGCAGCCGATAAAATTATCGAAAAGAAACTTATGCGTTCTTAGCAGCAACAGCTTCTTTAATGCGAAGTTTCATTGCTTTTTTACGGCGATGACGACGACGATCGAGTTCTTTCTTACGTTCATGTTTTTTATGAGCCATTATAATTCTCCTTAGCGGTCTTTTCGAAAGTCGGGATGATACAGAAGAAGCTTACTGTTGTCCAGTAGTGCTATAGAGTATCAGATGATTCTATTTGCGGTCGTAAAATCCACTTACGCGTTCAGAACAGTGAATTATTGCTGATTCAAACCCTGCGCTGCGCAGGGTACCTTCAATAGCGTCGTGATGCTTATGCAATAGACCTTTTTCTGCTGTAGACACCTGAAGCAACTGCGAGCCGTCATCCAAGATACGAACTCTAAAATTCTGCAATCCGTAACGCTTAAGTGCGGCCTCGCACTCTTCAATCTTCTGCAAAAGACGCTCATCCGGCGTACAACCATATGAAAAGCGGGTAAGCAGACACGGCGTAGCAGGCTGGTCAAAGTGCTCCATGCCTGTAGCTTTTGCCAACTCACGCACTTCATCTTTAGTGATTCCACATAATGCGAGCGGGCTTACAACATCCAACTCTTCCAAAGCCTTCAGCCCGGGACGATATTCACCCAGATCAGAAGCATTGGTTCCATCGATAACGACGAGCTGTTCTCCTTCTCCGCCATTGACCTGAACCAGTTCTTTAATACTAGAAAATAACAGCCTCTTGCAGTGATAACAACGAGTCTTGTTATTTTCCGCTATCTCCGGAACAGAAAGCGGAGAAAGACGTAAAGCCTGATACGAAACATCATGCGTTTGCAGCCAGTTGAGAGCCTTAGCCGATTCCGCACGGGGAACATGTTCACCGGTTATGTGGACTGCCGTAAAGCTAATTTCTGCGCGGTGCATGAGATGCGCCAGAAAACGACTGTCCACTCCACCGGAAAACGCCAATACAGGAGAAAAAAAGCCCTTGAGCTTATACTCAAGGGCTTGAAGTTTAGACGTATTTACCATGCTGGAATTTTTTCCACTGGTTCGGTCAAAAGGAAGTCGCCCTTTTGAATCCATTCTTTAAGTTTATCTGCAATCTCAAGTGAAATCGGGTAACTGGTCATCGGTACTGTTTCAACCTTTTTGCCCATAATTTCAACTTCACCGGACTTCAGTTCCTCGTATGTACAATGTTGCAGCACACGCGGTAATCCGTTTGGATAATCATGGCCGTAGTCTTTTACCGGCATCTGAATGTCACTGTCTGCAACGCCTGTGTACCACGCCATTTCTTCGTTGAGAATTGGAATCGGAATACCTACACCGACACTCATAGTGTTACCGTATCCCAAGAAACTCAGGCCGCGCAAGTATCTGGCATCCATTTGTTTTAAATCGCCCTTCAATTCCAGCGTACCGGCTGCAGAAAGAGGAATCCCCCGTTCATTACGTTTAGGATTTGGTACATGTTGAGTACCAGCGCCAATAACATAGCCGATACCACCACCAAGGAAGATACGAGTTCCAAGGCCAATGGTCTTAAAGTACGGATCATTAAACAATGGAGACAAACAACCGGCAGTCGCAAAGTTTACGTTGCGCATATTCGGCTTTAGCGGTCCCATGTAGGTATACACAATACGGCTAGTAAGGTTCACAGCAGCATTGTAGTTCTGGTAGCAGTTACGAGGGTTCAACAACTCTGCATGCGGCAAGTCAGCAAGAGTAATTTCTTTCTCATACAGCTTACGCGGATAACAGTCCGTTCCATATGCTTCAGCACGCAGAGAAACAGATCGACCAGCAACAAGGTCTTCAATTACGTTACCACCGCCATATTTAAACTGGCCCGGATATACCTTGTTAAGCGGATCATCTTCCCGTGGCTCAGTAGCGCCTATGTAACCATCCACAGCAGCAAGACCTGAATATGCAGGAACGCCGTTAAGAGTTACTTTGGATGTTTTAATTGTTGGCGGCTCCGGCTGCCCGATATTGAAAAGAAGACCGGATGAGCACATCGGCGAAAATGTGCCGGTAGTCACAACGTCTACCTCTTTGGCAGCCTTTTCTTTACCCATTGTCTTGACCGCATCAACCATCTCTTCTGCGTTCAATACAACAGCTTTACCGGAACGAATTCGCTCATTAATTTCAGCAATAGTTTTATTTACTTTAGTGTGTGCCACTTCCGCCCCTCCTCAAGGAAGATATACAATTTTCGTGATGTGCTTCGAGCTATATCAATTTTTGCAGATAACCTCAAGTAGTCTACTTTTGATAATGTAATTATTGAAACAAGGTGAGTAAAAAAATTTTCTCCTTTATTTTCAGCATAAAAAAAGGCAGCCCTCCTTTACTTGCTACGCAACGATTCAACAGACCGCGTAACAATTCAAAAAAAAGCCGCCTTTTTTTGTATTTCTGTAAAATAAAATTTTACATAAGTGATAAAACTTTTTTGGCACTGGCATGATTCGGATCCAAACTCAAACATATCTGCAGATGCATCTTAGCCATATCAAGGTCAGAAGCTCTAAAAAAGATCAGTCCCATATTATACGCTACGGCCGGTTCAGTACGCACAAAGTTCTCATTCAGTTGAATAACCTTACGCAGATACGCTGCAGCCTGCTCAAACTCTTTTCCCTCTGCAGAAGCAACTGCAATGTTGTAATAAAGATTCTCATCCCTGCGTGAAATCTGCAATGCTCGCTTGTATTCCTGAATAGCCTGACGCCATTTGCCCTGTTTACGCAGCACAATTCCAAGGCTGTTAAAGGTATCAACATCACCCTTATCGAGATTATCTCCTTTGGCGCGCAATGCCTTACGAAGATACTGTTCCGCACGAGCGGGATCACGTTTTTCATACGCAGAAGCAATCTGCTGAGAAACATTACCTACATAGTCTAAAGCTTCCTTGTTCGCCTGCCGAAGCGCACCTTCAAAGTACACATCCGCACTCACATAGTTGCCAAGCTCTACATAAATATGACCGATATCAAGCTTGCGCTCCACGTTCAGCGGACTCATCTTGTCCAGCTTTGTAAGGCAATCAAGTTGCCGCTTCTTTACGCCCGCAACTCCGTATAAATCAGCAAGCTTTTTTAACGGATCAAGAAAGAGAGGGGCAGAGTCTCCTGCTCCCAGATAACACTTATGTGCCTGTTCGTATTTTTTCAGTCCCTTATACGCATCACCCATTACAAGCATGGCAGACGAAAGATCCGGCTTGGCATTGAGCACTGTCCTTGCAACATTGGCTGCATCTTCATATGCGCCCTGCTCCAACATCGTCTTCGCTATATCAATTAATTGCCCTAACTTACCTTGCGGTTTAATGCTGTGTGCAACCTTTTCAATAAAGGTGTTAATGGCAATAGGCTTTGTAATGAAGTTATCCGCGCCCAGCTCATGCAAAAGAATGAACTGCTCACGAGGTGCTTCAGTCATAGTGATAAAGACCTTACACTTGCTATAGTCTTTCTTAATCTTACGAACAAGAAAAGCCATTTCCTTATCCCTGTGAATACGTTCGATAAAGACTAACAGTTTTTTTCCGGCGGCAAGCTCTTTTCGTATTTGTTTAATTGTTTCTTCAACGGTACTGACTTGCGAAAAACACTTATTCCGCAATCCAAGATGCTTGTTGAGTGTTTGCCGCAAAAGTGCCGTAAAGTTGGTATCTTCAGTCAAGACAATTGCATAGCCGTTCTTTTTTGAAAAAAAGTCTACTATACTAGCCTCGAACTTTCTAAACTCCATTTTAGCTAAAACACTTTCCATCGACATAAGAGCTCCAGCCCAGGCTAATTTCTATCTAAAAAATCGTCTCAATAGTGCGAAGAGAATTCTATGTGCAGACAGATGTAAAATACGATCGTACCGGCAACTGTATTATGTTATCGCCCATCCTCTATTGATAACACAATGTACTGCAGTTTCGAAGAAGGGTAGTAGATATTTACTTTGATGCAGCTGTCAATAATTTGGCCATGTATATCTTATGCTAATTTGAAAGATGATAACTTTATTCCTACATACTGCACGCAAGTGCATGTTAATGTCTGTTAACTAAAGTATCAACACATAAAATTTTCATCATTCATCAGTAACAAAACACTACAAACGATTACCGCAATGCTTGCAATACACTGCATTATGCTCATGATCTGACTTTCCACATGAATTGCACGACAACGTTTGGATGTTTTTTTTCATATCAGAAAATTCTTGTGAAATAACACCAGCAAGTATCACTATCATACTATAACCAATCAACATAATTAATGCCGCAACAGCTTTGCCAAGCACAGTCTGTGGGACAATGTCTCCATAGCCCACTGTAGTCAACGTGACGATTGCCCAATAAATTGAAATAGGAATAGATGTGAAACCATGCTCCTGCCCCTCGATAACGTACATCAACGTTCCAAAGATAACGACAAGCACCATAATCCATAACGTCAACACGGCAATCCTACGTCTACTGTTACGCAAGATCTGCACTATCAAGTGCATATCGTTCAAATACTGCAATAACTTTACTAGACGAAGGATTCGCAGCACGCGAAAAAGGCGTAATAGGGCAAGAGATGGGAAGAAAGGAAAGAGGATTGTTATCCATGTAGGAGCAATGGACAGAAAATCTATCACACCGTAACCACTCATTATATATGCCTTAGGAGAAGGAGTACACCAAACACGTAAGGCATATTCTATGGTAAAAAGTACTGTGAAAAAAAATTCCAAATAATTTACCGCGTACCAATATTCTGCAGCAAAAGAAGGAATTGAATACGCAAGCACAACACCTACCGACATAAGAATACATGCTATAAGCACAAAATTAAAAACCTTGCCGGCAAGCGTGTCCTGCAAGTACATAGTATCATATACAATATGTTTTAATGTTCTTCTTTTCATCTATGCACACCATTCTGTTAAGTATCCCTCCTTCAAATAATACATAATCAAAGATTCGTACCAGTATTAACTCCGTATTTTGTATATAAAACAGCATAATGGAGCATCACAATACAGTTTGAATCTGAAAAATCCGTACGCTAAAAAAACAACTCACCCAAGTGCTTCAGGGCAAATAATGCATACTCAAAACACAAAAAAAAGGCAGAGTACGCATGACGCGGCACTCTACCTTTCGTACAGTTCAAAAAAACTGTTACCTAGCTGATATCAATCAACTAGTGAACATATAAACAAGTTACTTTCGCTTACTTTCTTCAAGGCCGTATTTTTTAATCTTACTATGCAGGGTTGCACGGGTGATTCCCAATGCATTAGCAGCATCCACTTTCTTTTTATGCTTTTTAAGTGCGGCCTGCACAGCGCGCTTTTCCAAACTTTCGAGCGAAACATCACCCAACGGCAACTCAACACTACCGGCATTAGTGCCTGTCTGTTCTAGGAAGGCCTTACGCAGGTTAGCTGGCAACTCCCTGTCGGTAATATACTCTGTAGTAGCCATAATAACAGCACGTTCCATCGTGTTTTCCAGTTCACGGATATTCCCCGGCCACGGACAATTTACGAGAGCATCCATAGCCTGAGGAGAAAATCCCACGATATTTTTGCCATATTTTGCAGCATACATATTCATAAAATGCTCAGCTAATAATGGGATATCTGCCTGACGCTCACGCAAGGAAGGAACTTCCAGCCCGATAACATTAAGACGGTAAAATAAATCCTCACGGAACGTCTTGTTAGCAACTTCTTCCTGCAAGTCTCTGTTCGTAGCCGCAATAACGCGGATATCTACATGCAAGATTGCGTCACTCCCCACACGCTGCAATTCACCCTGCTGCAACACACGTAGCAACTTTGCCTGCAACGAGAGGGGGATTTCCCCCACTTCGTCCATAAAAATTGTACCACCGTTCGCCTGCCAGAACAGTCCGTCACGACGTTTATCTGCCCCTGTAAAAGCTCCCTTTTCATGCCCGAACAATTCAGACTCCAGCAGGCTTTCACTCAAGGCAGCACAGTTAATGGTCACAAACGGTTTGTTGGAACGTTCACTTGCCTGATACACCGCTTTAGCAACAAGTTCCTTACCTGTTCCGGACTCTCCTGTAATAAGGACCGGCGCATGTGTCGGGGCAACAGTAGTAACAGTTTCTACCAGTTCATGCATTCGCTCACTGCTGCCGACCATGCCGAACTGATTTTTAACCGAATTATTCTCTTTCAAAGAACGGTTCTCTTCGGCAAGACGGGTATGATCGAGCATCCGTTCTATGGTCAACTTTAAGACATCAAAATCCAGCGGCTTAATAAGATAGTCATATGCGCCCTGCTTCAAGGCAAGTACAGCTGTATTAATGGAAGAATACGCCGTCATAATTAATACAGGAATTGATGGATTATGCTTTGCAATCTGCTTCTGTGCAGTAATACCGTCCATACCACCCATGCGAATATCCATAAGCACACTGTCATACGGACGCTCCTGCGTCATTGCTACAGCGGTTTCACCGTCAGGAGCTTCAGAAACTTCATAGCCCCAGTCTTCAATAATAGTGCGGAGTACCGTACGGTGCGAACCGTCATCATCAACAATTAAAATATGTGCTGGCATCATTACTCCTTATCCATACAAGGCAGCTGTATCACAAATCGTGTTCCCTTATCCTTGTGAGAGAACACACGAATAATTCCGTTATGGGCTTCAATAATCTTATGCACGACAGACAAGCCAAGCCCCGTGCCATGAGACTTGGTTGTAAAATATGGCTCAAAAATCCGCTCTCTTGTCTCGTTGTCCATACCTTCGCCATTATCTTCCACAATAACGCTTATGGACTGAGCCTCCGGCACCACGGTAACCTTTAACTCACCACCTTCATCCATCGCATCCAGACTGTTCAGACACAGGTTTAAAATAACCTGCGAGAACCTGTCCTTATCTAACATAACAAACGGGGTGTCTTCAGGAATACTGACAGAAAGCAACACATCTCGCAGTTCCGCTTCCTGCGTAATCAGCGCGGTGCAATGTTCGATTACACTGGCAACAGCAACTGGCTTCATGGTCAAATCCGAAGGACGAGAAAGCCCGATAAGATCGGTAATTACACGGTTCAAACGCTCCACTTCGTCAATAACAATGGTAGCTGTTTTTTCTCCGGCACTGCCTTGTGAGAACTGGGATTTAAGGTAGGTTGCACCACCTTTAATAGAACTGAGCGGATTACGGATTTCATGTGCAACACCTGCCGCAAGGGAACCGATAGCCGCAAGTTTGCCCTTACGCTCCACTTCGGTTTGCAAGTTATGCATCTCACGCAGGTCGCGCATGAGGAACACAGTTCCGACAACCACATCATGCTCATCTTTAATAACAGAACCTGTTACCCCCACAGGCAGCAGCGGTAATGCCTCAGTCGAAAGTTCAATAACTTCCTCGCGACGCAGCAATCCTTCACGCGCCTTAATGTAGTAAGGCACGAGATCCGGTAACAGTACGTGAGCAGCATCAAGTCCTGCGGTAATGTCCCCATCACAGTGCAACAAGACCTTGCTCAACTCGTTCATGTAAACAATCTGATCATTACTGTCGGTTACAATCAGTCCATCCGGCAAGTTGTATACAACCTCCTGAACCATGGCCTGACTCCGTCCTGCTTTTCGACGAGAACGCTGAGCACGATGCGCCCAGTATAGGGATAAGAATCCAACCACAGCTAACAGCAGCACACTGCTGCTCGTAACAACAGTCTGTACAGTGCTGGCACGCTGTAAGTCACGCAACGAACGGGCATCCAGTCCTACATAGATAACCGGCTGTTCCTTATCATCTTCGGCAGAGTTAAGAAGCGTGCTGATATCCTTAGCAAGATTTTGCGTATCAACCTTCTTCGTTGATTTCTGGGTGATAGTCGCTGCTTCTGTTGAAGCCTTCTTACGAAACAACTTCATAAACCGTTCTAAAGGCTTTAGGGTCGGCTCCTTTTGCAGCTTATTCCAGAGTTCCTTGCGAGTTAACGGGGTAAATTCTCTATAGGCTAAAAAAACCTGACGCTCATTAGCATTGTAAATAATCGAGCGTCCTTCTTCCCCTTTCGGCAACTCCTTTATGCGCCGTAAGAACTGTTCCTCCATGCGTTTTTGCCCTTCAGTAAAACTACTTTGCATGATGGTGCCATCACTGAAGGTAATAGCTATGAAGAAAATTTCGGGACGGTCTGCCATCTCGTCCAACAACAACTTGAGCCGGATTGTTGAATTTCTGCTCCGTAGATCTGTCCGTACTCCAGCCTCTACAGAGGTGATAAGGGAGGCTCCCTTATCTTCGTACAGACGCACATACTCTTTCATGTTCTTCTGAATAGTATTGTACGTAAGAAAAGCTACGCCCAATCCCACAAGCAGAACAACCGCCACTATACAATATGGCGAGAGCAATCTTCCCGGAGTTATCTCATTTCGTGTATTTTTTGAACGCATTGCGCTCTGTGCTCCAAACCTCTTATGCATAAAAACGTATTATTTTATGCCATTACAAAAAATAACGTTTAATTTTTAAACGTTTTTTTCTAAAACGTATAAATTTTATACATTGCGTCTCTACCCCGATCTCCAAGAAATAGCACGACTTTTTTTATTTACCTGTAATCCAAGGATAAATGAAAAAAGTTATTTTTTGGCACACCAGTTGCTAATAGGAAAACATAAGCAAGCTAGCTCCCCCGACTGGCTGCTGAAGCGTATAGAGCGTAGCGTCACAAAAAATGAGTTCACCCTCTCATTGTATGGCAACAAAATTGTTTTCAGGAAGCGTGGCGCTACGCCCTAAAAAAAATACGGTGCAAAACCTTTTTTTCTGCTCGTTTTCATATCTGTTTTGCATTTTTACATATGAGGTACTGACCATGACTAGCCGTCTTTTCGTTGCATTTATTCTTGTACTCTCAATGGCTAGCAGCACCATTGCCGACGCCACTGATTTTGCTAACTACGAAAAGGCTGTAACTCATTGCGTTGAGCTTACACCTGCTCAGCAAAAAGAAGTGTATAGCCTCACTAAAGTCTATACAGAAAAGACCCGCCTGATACGTGAAGAACTTTGGGCAACAAAAACTATGCTTCGAGCACTCACTAGTAGTCCCGATGCCGAAGTTAACGATATTCAAAAGATAGTGAACGCCATGAAGGAACTCCGCGCCAAGCTGCATGCAGAGCGTGTTGGGTTCGAAGAGGGAATGATGAAAAAGTACGGCTTCATCCCCTCCAAAAACTGGATTGATAATAATGATGCGTTCCAACACGCTGACACTGGTACTGATTCCGCAACAGAAGATCCTCAGGAAACAGATGACAGCACCCCTAATGCGAAGAGTTTCTTGTCGAAACTCTTCGACTGACAACAGACTGCGGCAACAGCGCAGGTAGAGCAACCAGCACGTCTGTTGCCGCAGTTCTGTGAACCTACGGGTTCTAACTTTACTAATCTCACTGCATAGTTGAGCAGGAGTTTTCGATAATACGGTTTGTTCTTCACTCAAGCATCACTGGATGCATCTCCCTGCAACGGTATTGGTAATCGCACCGCAGCGGGGGGAGAGTGAGGGGCTAGCACACAAGTTGATTGCCACAATCCACTTTCCCTATTGCTTCTTGTACAATTTCAGTTCCCCTGACTTCCCAGTCAGGGGTTTTCTTTTTTTATGACTGAATGAATCCCTGCAACCAAAGGCATGAGCGTCATCTCCTCAACAAGATGTCCCCCACCTCTCAAGCACAGAAAAATCCATACAACAGCACCAACGGTAAGCTGTAGGACAAAAAAAGCATTACCTTTAATCCGTAACATGTTACTGTCACAATGAATGCCACAGACGTAGCCCCCACAGAACAAAAGCATAAAAAAGTCAGCGGTAATACTAACTCCTTCTACTCCGATTCATCCTGACCTTCTATGCCCGTCGCAGCCATGTTTTTTATGCAGTTTCAGGAGTACATTATGTTTCACACGGTATGCTCACTGCTATGCAGCGTCCTTACGTTGTGTTTATTTCTTTCCAACGCGAATTGCGCACCTCAGCAAGGGCACGAACTACCGCCTCCCGTCACAAAGGAGATCGCTCACGAATGGCCGATATCTCCGGACTGGCAAAAATCCACTTACACCTTTCATAAAGAAGAATTCATCAATCCGAAAATAGTTGAAGCAATGCAGGGCCCCTTTGCAGACAGCGGCTCACAGATAGTTTCCATAAACGTGCATAACGCCAACATCAGCAATCAATTCTTCAGCCAAGTACATGTTCGCACAACAAACACTATGCCCTACGTCTACTACAAAGAGCAGGATAACGAATTCGGCTACACCTTTGTCGGGGCAACTTCATCAGGCATCAATGTTGTACATACACTGAGTACCCACAATGGCTCAGGCATCTTCCACACCCTTCTGTTTTTCATTTTCACCGACTCAGATTCCATGACATTCGGGCTGGAAGTTGCACCAAAAGTTCAACCTACGCTCACGCTGATAGGCTCCCTCCCTCTAGGAGACAGATTTGCAGGGACCATATCGTTAGAGAACGACGTCTTAACCGTTTTACCGCCCAAAGGTTTTGCACAGCCCCTTCCACTATACAGCGGCGGATTAATCTTGCGTTTTAAATAAAAAAAGGATGAGCAGTCATGCTCATCCTTTCATATTACTTTACGGCAAAAAACAACATCCCTGTCGTTACTTCCGAACTCTTATAGCCCGTTTCTGCAACTTTTGAGATCTGTTTGAAGCCCACCTCTTCAAGCAGTGCCAGAAACTCCGTTTCCGGTATAGCGCCGCCTTGTCATTTAAACCAGCTGTCTACCGCCTGCTCACCACTCATTGTTGCCCCGACGAATATCTGATCAGCGACATGAAGTCTTCCGCCTTCCTTAAGAACACGGTAGACCTCTTTAAGAACACCGGCCTTATCAACCGCAAGATTCAGCATGGCATTTGTGGTAACAACATCGAACTGTTCGTCGTCAAACGGCAACTCTGCACTATCGACAATTTGAAACGAAACATTTTCTAACTCTACGAGTGCCTTATTACTCTGTGCGCGTTGAATCATTTCATCGGAGAAGTCAACGCCCACAGCTGTCCCTGAAGGTCCGGCAAGCTTTGCAGCTAAAATGGTATCCACTCCGGCTCCACACCCTAAATCAAGAACATGCTCTCCCGGTCGGATGTCACTCAGTGAAAACGGATTTCCCACTCCGCAATACCACTTAGCGACATCATCCGGTAACCATTCAAAAAGCTCTTCAGGATACTGTAATCCCCGCAATCCTTCTCTTCCTGTCGGATACTGGAATTGATGCTCAAGAGATTCAGCAACGTTTTTGTACTTTCGTTTTACAACAGAAGTAATTTTCTGCGTATCTTCCGCACTGGGTTTCAGCATGCTTCACCGCACTCCAATTTCTATGCGTTAATGCATTACCACCTATATGGTTTATGGTGCCCTCTATCAAAAAGTGATATTACCCTATCTCCTTGAAAACAACATGTGTCTATCTCTCTTCATAAAAACAGATAAGCACTTACTAACAAAAGTGCCTCTACAATCTTGCAGAGGCACATAGAGAAGTGCTGTCATAGTAACCAGACATCATGTTATAAGAATTTTGCTATCTCATCTAATGAGTACAAACACTTGCGATAAATTCCATATCCCATAAAGCGGGAATGGGCGAATTTCACATCCATCGAGTCACGAAGTAACCGAACAACATTTTGCAGTTCGTTAGAGCGGATAAGCTTACCAAGCTGCCCCCCTTCCGGCTCGAGGTTAGCAAGGTTGATTACCAGATGCGGCTTATTACGTATGATTTCTGTGAAGCCCTCCTTAGGACCAACCATACTGCCCGGAAGCAACAGTCTTTTTCGTTGATAAAAGACTTTTTCCACTTCTGTTGCCAACTCTTCCAGTGCATGCGAGCCTTCAACAAGCTTAAACAGTTTCTCAAGAAACGACATCAGCCCATGCGGTCCTGTAAGATTCATGGAACCAAAACGCATAGCAAAAACAGCCAGAGCAGGGTTAGGATCAATCTGAGCAGCAGCTTTTGTCGGAAGATACAGACCCAGCATATCGAAACGCATTATAGTGCCTGTTGAAAATGAACTTTGGCAGTCAATATCTGTGATATGGTAGTCGGTTCGCGGAGCAACTGCGGAGTAGTTATTCTCACGCATAGTTGTCTGAAGAAAGTCCTTCACAACAACCTGTTCCTCGCAGTAATACACCGTCTTTTCGTTACAGGATAAATAGACATCAATACATGTCTTCAAATCGGCAAAAACTTCTACCCACCGTTCAGGGTCATCCATAAGTGTGTTATCTACACTAGGCAGATCAACTTCATAGCTTTTTGTCAGGTAGTTCTGGTTAAACAGCATATCGTACTTTCCAACTCTAAGGCGGACAATCAGCAACGCTATGCCTCTATAATAAATATGCACCTCATCCGGACGAATTTGCATATCCAGAGAGGTATCTTTGCGTACAAATTCCAAAAACGGATACAGTGTACCGCCTTCTTTCAAGTCTTCAATAAACTTACTGCTCAGCTCTCGTGCCATGACAAACTCCTTTTCATAAAAAACCCTACTCATACTATCCCAATATAAGCAGAGAAAACCTATGATAAGGCTATGTCTTTACGAGTAATAAAAACTAAAAAGCCCCTTGCGCCGTAACGCAAGGGGCTTTTGATTTTTCTATCGACTGAAAATGGTGATGCAGGGTTAGTGCATCATGAATTTCAGAACAAACAGACCTACGAGAATGTAAGCAAGGTTAGGAATCTCGGAACGGCGGCCTGTAAGAAGCTTCAGTACTACATATGAAGTAAGACCGAAGATGATACCTTCTGCGATGCTGAAGGTATAAGGCATCATAACGATACAAAGGAAAGCAGGAATTGCTTCGGTGTAGTCGTCAAGATCAATCTCGCGGATCGGGCTCATCATGAACATACCTACAGTGATGAGTGCAGGTGCAGTTGCCTGAGCAGGAATTACGAGAAAGATAGGGGCAACAAGCAGTGCAAGGGCAAACATACCCGCAGTAGTGAGCGCGGTAAGACCGGTACGGCCACCTTCAGCAACACCAGCTGCACTTTCCACGAAGGTAGTAACAGTGGAAGTACCAAGACAAGCACCAGCGGTGGTTGCGATAGCATCTGCAAAGAGAGCCTGTTTTGCATTTGGAACACGACCACGTTCGTCGAGCATGTTTGCTTTAGCGGTAACACCGATAAGGGTACCAACTGTGTCAAACATATCAACAAACAGGAAGGTAAAGAGAATAATAAGCATGTCCAAAGAGAATACATTGGAGAAGTCCAGCTGCATAAAGAGCGGAGACAGGCTTGGAATGCTGAAAAGGTGGTCAGTGCTAAAAGTGCTCAGGTCGGTTACGCCAAGAGGAATACCAACAACAGTTGCTACGAGCATACCAATAAGCAGTGCACCTTTCACCTTTTTAGAGAAAAGCACGCCGATAATGATGAGGCCGATGATACAAACCATTGGGCCCGCAGAAGCAATGTTACCAACAGTAACAAGGGTTGGCTCGTAAGGAACAACAATACCCGCGCTCTTAAATCCGATAAGCGCAATAAAGAAGCCGATACCGGCAGAAATAGCGCGCTTCAAATTTACAGGGATACTGTTAACAATTGCTTCACGGATGTTAGTACCAGTGAGAATAATAAAGATCACACCTTCAAGGAATACTGCGGTCAGCGCAGTCTGCCAGGAGTAGCCCATAGTAAGGACTACGGTGTATGCGAAGAATGCGTTCAAACCCATGCCCGGCGCAAGAGCGAATGGCAGGTTTGCAAAAATCGCCATAATCAAAGTACCAACAACTGCGGACACTGCAGATGCAGTAAACACCGCAGCAGGGTCCATTCCAGCAGCTCCCAGAATAGCAGGGTTAACAGCCAGAATGTACGCCATAGTCATAAAAGTAGTCAGGCCCGCAGTCACTTCTGTGCTTACAGTAGTGCCATGCTCGGACAGCTTGAACATACGCTCAAGAAATCCCTTGCTCACAACAAGATCCTCCTTACGTAACAGTCACCGCATTTCCTCACCTCAAAGCTCCGCACAGTCCCAGTACGGAATGCCGCACCTTGCCCAGAAGGTGCTCCCTGAAATGCGATTCTGCTCGTTAACAACAGCAAAGCCGACCAAGGGAAGCTGGTCGGCTCGGACTCCATGCACCAAATCGTATGGGAGCGCAAGAAAAGAGATCAGCTTGTCTCAACGTGTTTCACACCTTGTGTCTCAACGTGTTTCACGAAATCAAGAGAGAAACAACTCACATCGTTTTTTAGGGGTGGCATATGCTTATTAATGAGCCTTAGCGTCAAATTAACAAAGCATTACTCTATAGCGCTATGTATTTCTGTTAGAATATGTATGCTGCTGTTTTTTCTTATTGCTGCGTCCACTTTTGACTTAGCAACATGCACACCTACATGGCCTTTCCATATTCTGAGTACTTACATTCGTAGGAGTATGAACATTATGTATCCGCAAAAATGTTCGGGGAAGAGAGCCTTTTTCTTTAAGTAAAAAACCGTCTGCATCACCATAGATGATGTTTTTACAGCCTCATACGTTTCAGTATCCAGAAACCTTCACAAAATCTCAACAGCATCATCATAGATACAAAAGAACTTTCTATCAGATAGTCGTAGAATGCTTCTGATGCTGAGGAGTAAACAGAATCTATTTGTTATGCACTGTCACACCATAGCTTAATAAAAATTGTGGCTTACCAAATGCATTACGAGAACAATGGACAGTTCCCAATTAGGCATCAGGAAGAGGTGACACTATGCAACAACAAAAAAAGATTAAAATTTCTGCTGTAGTAGGAACAAGACCTGAGGCCATTAAGATGGCACCACTTCTACAGGGGCTTTCCGCAGTTCCAAGCATAGAAACGCACCTTATCTCAACAGGACAACACCATTCTCAGCTAGAACAGGTCTTTTCCTTTTTCGAATTAACACCAGATGTTGACCTGAAGCTTATGAAAAAGAACCAAAGTCTTAACGACATTGCATACAAAGCCATTAAGGGAATGGACAGATTATTAGAACAGGCTGATCCAGATCTTCTTTTGGTTCAAGGCGATACTACAACCGCTTTTGCCGGAGCACTCGCGGCTTTCAATCGGCAAACACCAGTCGGGCATGTTGAAGCAGGACTTCGTAGCGGCGACCTTATGAATCCATATCCTGAAGAAGCGAATCGCAAACTCATCAGCGCAATCGCGACCCTTAACTTCGCCCCAACCTATGTTGCGCGTAACCACCTATTGTCAGAGGGTATTCCCCCCTCAACAATTGTAACTACAGGCAATACTGTGGTCGACGCATTATACAGCATCACCAGTAAGGTCACAGATCTTCCTGAGGAAGTCTCTCGAGCTATTACAAATCACAATAGAGTAATCCTTGTTACAGCACACAGACGTGAATCATGGGGAAAACCTCTTGCGGACATTTGTGCTGCCATCAACGAACTTGTGTATCTCTTTAACGATGTGGAAGTTGTGTTCCCGATACACAAAAATCCAAAGGTGCGTGATGTCGTTTTCAATAGTATCGTAGAACATAAACGAATCCACATCATTGAGCCTTTAAACTACTTTGATTTCATATCAACCATGAAACACTCTTCACTGGTTCTCAGTGATTCGGGAGGAGTGCAGGAAGAAGCACCAACATTTGGGGTACCTGTCCTTGTTTTGCGCAAAACAACAGAACGCCCTGAAGCGCTTACTGTAAACCTTTCAAACATCGTGGGCACAAATACAGAAAAGATTGTTAAGCAGGCATCAAAAATACTTGGGGACACACAACGTGCAGCACAAATTGCAAAAAGCGGAAACCCATTTGGGGACGGACGCGCTTCCAAACGTATTATTAAAGCTATTCTCGCATGGAGTAACGGAAAGGTTCCCTACCTGAATGAGGATGAATCGTTTGTGTATGCAGAGCTAGAAACGTCAGACGGATGATTTATCGGCTTCTACTTCACAAAAAAAGACGACTTTAAGAAGCACTTTGCAAACGGCTTTTCAATCCGATAGTTCGCAGAAGAAACGGTAAATCCAAGTCAACTGTTCAGCGATTAAGAACAAAACATGAGAGTGTCCCACTGCCCCGTCTACTAGATAGAGGGACAGTGGGACACTTGAATAAATTTTAAGGGGGGAGGGCGTGAGTTAACATTTCGTTATCATAGCCATAAAAATCAATTAGTAAGATCAAAACACGCCTTATCTAAACCACCTCAGATATTTTTCTCACGACCCAAAAAAAACATGAAAAAAATGACTATCGCAAAGAAAAAGCTATGTCCCACCACAAGCCAAGTTGTTGTAGTATACAGACCTAACATCGCACAGAGAGCAAGGAAATAAAGCCCACTGAACGACACAGTTATTGGAACCAAAAAACGCATTTTTTCATATGGCAAAAACAGAAAAACAATATTCAACAATACAATCACCATATTCACATGCGTTATCAATCCAAACTCACCACCATCTTTTTCTAACTTAAAACGAATAGCTTTTATGATCCATAGAATAAACCCAGCACTCGTCAAGTACCCTGCAATTCTTGCAATCTGCTTCATACCCTATCCTATTTCATCTCTCTAAAAACTTACTCATCGACCACGAAATGAATTTCCATCACTGTCAATTCGCCCAAAGCTTTCGCGCATTCCGTTTCCTCCATTTCGTTTTGGTTCGATAAAATATTTTAGAGTATTAGCTATAACTCCAGATCTTGATGGCAAATCAACTACAAGAGACTTGCCAATGGTCATAACACCACTGACCCATTCCAATAACTCTTCGTGTAAAAAAGCATTCTCATCACTAGTCAACCCAAACAAACCAATCGGATCAATCAAACTAACAAGATCATCCAAACAATATCCATATACTGAGGTGCCTTCAACTCCCCCGCCCTCTGTTACTTTACGAAGGCGGAATCAAGAAAATCCCCACCAACGATATGGCAGGGATGGTAAAAACCTTTTGGATGCATGAAGGTATTATATGGATGAATGTTATTTGAACTTCACTTAAAACAAATTACATACCTTTTGTCTGTATCGTAGCAGCCAGCCTAAAAGCCAGAAATACAAATAAAGCAACCAATACATGTCCAATAATTACAATGAACATACTAGGGTCAAAGTCTTGAAGGATACAGCCTGCTATAAAAAATAATATGCTGGTACCCATTATACTCATCGATGTTGCCCATGTTCGCACTTGTTCAGGAAGAAACAATGTCAAAAAAGTAAGCAACACAAAGACAGCGTATGTAACGCCGCCTGGTGGCATTACATACTCATAGGATTGCCATAATAAATAAAGAGCACCTAGTTGGTATAAAATATAAGCAAAACAAATAATAAAAGCCAATACAGTCCAAAATCTATTCTTCATATTGTCAACTCCTACAACAACGACAACTTCGGATATGATTCTTCTGGAACTCCTCGATGCTCTTTGTATTCACCCCTTCTTTCATAACTTTCGTTATGTACTTCATCTTTTGGATTATCTCGCTCATCTCTTTCATCCTTCGATGGAAGTACATTTTTTAATACATCAGCAAATACAGAAGCCCTGTCTGGTAAAGATGTCAACAACGTCGCTAACTGTTTCATAATGTGAGCCCAACCACGGGTCTTTCCATTTATCATTTTTCTTTCATCATTAGTCAGCCCAAACAAACCAATCGGATCAATCAAATTAACAGGATCATCCAAACAATATCCATATACATCAGCATCACCGCCTCGCAACCCTAATGGATCTTGCTGAATAAAGCGCCCCGTTGACGGATCATAATCACGGAATAGGAAATGAACCAAACCAGTATCGGCATCTAACAGCCCTCCGCCGAAACTCAACATAGCAACGTGAGCGAGCTTATGTTGCGACAACCTTCTGCCAAAGCTATCTGTTTCTTCAACATGTAGCACTCGCCCTAACTCATCTGCAACAGCTAACAATGTTCCAACATGGTCATATGCCAAGAAATATTCTTTCCCGTTACACATAAGTGATGTCGGATGGAGCTCTTCAGTATCTTTTTCTGAATATTTGAACACAATGTGCTCCTTATCTTCGCCAGTACAGGCAGCTTCCATCCGCAACATATCTTTCCAGCAATACTTTTCTGATATTGCACCATTAACAAGTTTAATTGCACGGCGTCCCAATGGATCATATCCATATTGAATACATCGCCCATCAGGCAAGCAGACTTCTTTCAATAAATTTGAACTATTATAGCAATATGTAGTAATACCCGCACCAGAACGCTTTTCAATAAGATTTCCTCTTTCGTCGTATGAAAAATAGATTCGTTCTCTTGGAGAAATCAACTGTTCTAGCTGAGATGAGTGGTTATAAACATATCTGGTTCCATTTAATTCCTGTAACCGTTCGCCACGAGAACCATATCTGTAACGCTCAGTACAAAGGCCGTCTTGCATTACATTATTTAAACGCCCTTTTTGGTCATAGCTATATTCTACTATTATCGTTTTATCTTCAAATGTTGTTGAACGGCT